>MEOR01000111.1 GCA_001769295.1 Bacteroidetes bacterium GWF2_49_14
GACCGTTTTTTTGAGCAGGCAATGGGCGAGGTCTACCATTTAAGCCTCTCCTCATTACCCAGGATCACCGGTGCAACTTCTGCTGAGGACGCCCTGGAACTTTTAAAGGAAAGGGAATTCGATTTTGTTGTTCTGATGGTGGGGGTGGATACACGAAGCCCGCTCAGGCTGGCCGAACGAATCCGACGACGCAATCCGGATGTCAAGATATTTTTGCTTCTTAACAATAGCTCAAAAATCGGCCTTTTCGATGAAAACCACACCCAGCTTCCGGCCAGAGACCGGATCTTTGTGTGGAATGGCGATTCCAAGATTTTCTTTGCAATGGTTAAGCTTCTTGAGGATGAGCTGAACCTGGAGGAGGATACCCGCGTGGGATTAGTGAGGGTTATCCTTCTGGTTGAAGATTCACCCCGATATTATTCCCGGTATTTGCCCATGCTTTACACCCTGGTTTTTGAACAGACTCAGGAATTGATCGCCGAAGCCAATACCAATGAGCTGGACAAGGTAAGCCGCATGCGGGCACGGACCAAAATCGTGCTGGCTACCCATTATGAGGAGGCATTGAATTACTTTATTAAATATCAGGATTACCTGGCCTGCGTGATATCCGACGTGAAATTCAAACGCAGCGGGTTGGTGGATGATACAGCAGGTATCAGTTTCCTGAGGTATGTTCATGGTCACAGGGCCGAACTTCCCATGATCCTTCAATCATCGGATCCCCAGTATTCCTCAGCCGCAGTGGAGTTGAAGGCAACTTTCATGAACAAGAATTCCGAAACACTTCTGCAGGATCTGAAGACCTTTATTACCTATTCGCTCGGTTATGGCCATTTCGTCTATCGGGATACCCAGGGTAGAAAAATTGCCGTTGCCCGATCGATGAAGGATTTTGAAAATCACCTCCGAACGATCCCGGATGAATCCATTCTCTACCATGCCCTGAAAAATCACTTTTCCCTCTGGCTCATGGCAAGGGGAGAGATTCAGCTGGCCCGTATCATAAGCCCGATCAAGGCAACCGATTTCAGCAGTCCGAAAGATCTCCGGGAATATATCATCGATGTCATACAGAACTACCGGATCGACAAGGACAAGGGAAAGGTTGTCAATTTTGATGAGTCAGCCGTCCTGGACTGGCGGAACATTGTCAGCCTGGGTACCGGCTCTCTGGGTGGGAAGGGGAGAGGTCTGGCTTTTATCAACACTCTGATCAATAATCTGGATTTCAGTCAGATAGTTCCGGATATAAACATCCGTACTCCACGAACGGCAATCATCGGAACCGATGAGTTCGAGGTGTTCATGCAAAGAAATAATCTCCTGAACCGTGTCATGGAAATTGAAGATTATGGAGAAATACGGAAAGCCTTTATGGCTGGGGAGCTATCTTTTAACCTCCGGAAAAAGCTCAGGACTTTCCTTCAGCTTCTTAACCGTCCGCTTGCAATCCGCTCCTCGAGCATTTTTGAAGATTCGCTGCTTCATCCGTTCGCGGGAATATTTGAAACCTATGTTCTTCCGAATTCCGATCCTGATTTCAACGTTCGGTTTACACAATTGCAGGAGGCCATCCGGATGGTTTTCGCTTCAATCTTCTCGCCGGAGGCCAGGATGTATTTCGAGGCCGTCAATTATCGGATTGAGGAGGAGAAAATGGCAATTGTTATTCAGGAACTGGTGGGTAATCAATTTGATAATTATTATTACCCACACATAAGCGGTACCGCTCAATCCTATAATTATTACCCGGTTGCACACATGGAGCCTGATGACGGTTGTGCTGTGGTAGCCTTGGGGTTGGGCCGGTACGTGGTAGAGGGTGAAAAGGCATGGCGTTTCTCGCCCAAATACCCGACGCTGCAGATCTCTTCATTGCGTGATCAGCTGAAGACTTCGCAGGTAAACTTTTATGCGGCAGATCTTGCGAGAAGGGAGTTAAACCTCCTTGACGGCGAGGAGGCCGGCCTCTCAAAACTGGACATTTCGGTGGCCGAATCCCACGGTGCCATGATGCACCTGGCCTCGGTGTATGATCCCAATAATGATCGTATTGAGCCCGGATTGGCAGTGGCTGGCCCAAGAATCCTGAATTTCGCCAACATTCTCCAGTTCGACTATATGCCACTGGCAAAAACCATTGAGGTGATTCTGGACGTGGTACACGAAGCTCTCGGTACGGCCGTTGAAATTGAATATGCAGTGGACCTGATGCCAGATGCGAGCCACAAGACTTCCTTCTATTTACTGCAAATCAAGCCGATGGTAGGTGCTGACGAAGATTTTACCGTGGATATCGATAATATAGAACCCGGAAAGACAATACTTTACGCGGAGAAAAGTCTTGGAAACGGCAGAATGCGTTGTATCCGCGACCTTATCTATGTGGTGCCCTCAAGATTTGACAAGCTTAAAACAGAGGAGATGGCGGTCGAGATCGAACAATTCAACGACAGAATGAGAAAGCAAAAAAAGGAATATGTTCTGATTGGCCCCGGAAGGTGGGGATCGAGGGACAAGTTTATCGGAATTCCTGTGAAATGGTCTCAGATATCAAGTGCACGGATAATCGTTGAGACTGATTTGTCTGATTTCCCTCTTGATGCTTCGCTGGGATCCCATTTCTTCCATAATGTGACCTCCATGAACGTTGGCTATTTTTCAGTAAATACCGGCGGTAAGAATTTTATTCAATACGATCTGCTTGATAATCAGGAGATTCTGGAGGAAGGTAAGTTTTTCCGTCATATCCGGTTTGAGAATGACCTGGACATTGTAATGGATGGCAAGAAGAGGCAATCTCTCATCCGTCTTGGAAATGGGGTGGAGTGCCCGGATTTATTTATGGATGCATCCGTTTAATTTATAGTACATGAAAGAAATAGTTCCGATGGACCCGCAAAGATCGGATTTCGGTGAAGCCGAATTCAAGTTTCTGATGCAGAGAAGGATCAACAAGGTCCTGATCATTTGCAGTAACTATGATTTCTTCATGCTGGAAGAGGATGGAAGGATTGATGAGCAGATTTTCAATGAATATGTTTCCCTGAACCTCAGATATCCACCGGTCTTTATTCTGGCAAACACCGCCAGGAAGGCTTTTGATTACCTGGAACGGGAGCATATTGACCTCGTAATATCCATGCTGAGTGTCGGGGAAATGGATCCGTTTGAACTTTCCAAAAGGATAAAGACAGAATACCCGCACATCCCTATTGTGGTACTTACGCATTTTAGCCGCGAGGTATCGATCAAGCTGGAAAAGGAGGATCTGAGCGCCATTGATTATGTTTTCTCATGGCTGGGCAATGCGGACCTCCTGCTGGCCATCATCAAGCTGATCGAGGACCGGATGAACCTTAACTATGATGTCAATGAAGTTGGGGCCCAGGTAATTATCCTCGTGGAGGATTCAATCCGATATTACTCGTCATTCCTGCCTGCGATCTATAAAATTGTTTTCAAGCAGAGCAAGTCATTCATGCAGGAGGGTCTCAATGAGCACCGGAAAATGCTGCGAATGCGGGGACGTCCCAAGATTCTGCTGGCCACCAATTATGAACAGGCTATCCAATTCTTCAGGGACTATAAGGATAGCACCCTGGGTATTATTTCCGATATTTCTTACAAACGGGAAGGAAAGAAGGATCAGGAAGCCGGTTTGAAATTCTGCAAGGCCGTAAGGGAAGAGGATCCGTACGTTCCATTTCTCCTGCAATCTTCGGAGCTTTCAAATCAAGCAGCTGCCACTGACCTGAATGCCAGTTTTCTCCACAAATACTCCAAAACCCTCGAAATTGAACTGCGGAATTTCATGCTTCGTTACATGAATTTCGGCGACTTTATATTCCGGGACCCAGAAACGAAGGAAGAGATTGGCAGGGCCTCGAACCTGAAAGAGATGCAGGATATCATTCTCAAGATTCCTGCACATTCATTAAAATATCATTTCAATAATAATGACTTCTCCAAGTGGTTCAATGCCCGCGCCTTCTTCCAGATAGGCAGTCATCTGAAGCATAAGTCGCTCGAATTTTTCGGGAGCGTTGAGGGTGGCCGCCAATATATCTTTAATCTTATATCGAGTTACCGGCTCTCCAAAGCCAGGGGAGTGATTTCAACCTTTGACCGGACCCGGTTTGATGAATACATGCTCTTTTCAAGAATCGGAGAGGGCTCATTGGGCGGCAAGGCACGGGGACTGGCCTTCATCGATTCCTTCATTAAGCAAAATGAATTGGGAACGCGCTGGGATGGGGTTCTGGTCACGATTCCGAGGACCGTGGTGATCTCCACAGAAGTTTTCGAGGAATTCATGGACCTCAACAACCTGTGGCGGATTGTGACTTCGAGACTCAGCGATGAACAGATCCTGCAGAGTTTTGTCAATGCTACCTTGCCGGTACGGATTTACAAGGATCTGGAAGCTTTTATCCGGGTTATCAGGAATCCGATTGCTGTGCGATCTTCAAGTTTGCTTGAAGATAGCCATTATCAGCCTTTTGCAGGAATTTATTCTACTTTCATGCTGCCTAAGATCGATTCGGATAAACAGAAGATGATCTATATGATAGCCGATGCGATCAAGTCGGTTTATGCCTCGGTTTATTTTAAAAGTTCAAAAGCCTACCTCGCAGCCACCCAGAATGTCATTGATGCCGAGCGGATGGCCATCATTCTCCAGGAGGTTTGCGGCAACCGGTACAACAACCGGTTTTATCCCACCCTTTCAGGAGTGGCCAGGTCAATTAACTTCTATCCGATTGGCAAGGAGAAACCCGAGGACGGTATAGCCAACATTGCCTACGGACTGGGAAAACTCATTGTTGAAGGTGGCACCGGGCTTCGGTTTTCACCCCGGTATCCGGGCAGAATCCTGCAACTGTCGTCGGTGGAAAGCACCCTTCGGGAAACCCAAAGGGAGTTTTACGCCCTTGACCTCGTGGCGGATCATTTCCACCCTTCAGTTGATGACGGGGTTAATCTTCTCAAACTTAAAGTTAAAGAAGCGGAGGGAGATGCGGCATTACGCTTTGCAGCCTCGGTTTATGACATGGACAACGGAATGATCCGGGATCATTATACTGACAGTGGAAGGAAGGTGGTAACCTTCAACAATATATTGAAACACAATACGTTTCCTCTGGCCGACATCCTACATACCCTCATGCAGATCGGCGAGAAGGAGATGAATAACCCGATTGAGATGGAATTTGCAGTTAATCTCGATGCCCCCGCGGGAACGCCGAAGATTTTCAATTTTCTGCAAATCAGGCCGGTTGTTGAGAATACGGATGCGCTAAACTTCAAGCTTGAGGAAGTCAATCAGTCAGACACCATCATTAATTCCTTTTCTGCCCTGGGCAACGGTCTCATCCGGGGTATCCGGGATTTTGTGTATGTGAAGCCCGAATGTTTCAGGGCAGCCGACAGCATGACCATTGCCAGGTGCGTAGAGGCTGTGAATGAACGTTTTGTCGCTTCCGGCAGCAATTACGTGCTGGTTGGGCCCGGCCGATGGGGGTCCAGTGATCACTGGTTGGGAATCCCGGTCAAATGGCCACAGATCTCAGCCGCCCGGGTCATCGTGGAATCCGGTCTGCCTGATTATCGGATCGATCCGAGTCAGGGAACTCATTTTTTTCAGAACCTTACCTCCTTCAGGGTCGGGTATCTTACCATCAATCCTTTTATTAATGACGGGTTTTACGATCTGGAATTTCTAAACCGTCTTGAGTGCGTTGCAGAGGATGAATATATCCGTCATATCAGGTTTCCTGCACCATTATTGATTAAAATCGACGGAGCAAGGAACCGGGGAGTTATTTATAAACCGGGTTTTGGCGACCAGATCGCCAAACCGGATATGCCTCCTGATCTTTAGGCTGATAAACCTTAATTTAATGAGGAAAATCATACCACAACCTGATAAAAATTGTCTGCCGGAGACTCATTTTTAGCTACTTTTGCCAATTACAATTAAGTGCTAAATAATTTGTTCTATGAACGTAGAAAAAATAATCATTGATCTTGAAAAGAAACACCCGGGTGAGGTGGAGTACCTTCAGGCAGTAAGAGAAGTTCTGGAATCCATCGAAGAGGTGTATAACCAGAATCCGCAGTTTGAATCCGCCAAAATCATCGAACGGATGGTTGAGCCAGACCGTATTCTGATGTTTAAGGTTCCCTGGACCGATGACCACGGCCAGGTTCAGATTAACCTCGGTTACCGGATTCAATTCAACAATGCAATAGGACCTTATAAAGGCGGTTTGCGGTTCCATCCAAGTGTCAACCTGAGTATTCTGAAGTTTCTCGGATTTGAGCAGATTTTCAAGAATGCCCTAACCACTCTTCCCATGGGCGGTGCCAAGGGAGGATCAGATTTCAATCCGAAAGGGAAATCCGATTCAGAGATCATGCGTTTTTGCCAGAATTTCATGCTTGAACTGTGGAAGATGATCGGACCCGAAACCGATGTTCCGGCCGGGGATATTGGAGTTGGCGGCCGCGAAATCGGCTTCATGTATGGAATGTACAGGAAACTAGCCAGGGAGAACACCGGTGTACTTACCGGAAAAGGCCAGGGCTGGGGTGGCTCATTGGTTCGCCCCGAAGCCACCGGTTTCGGCAACGTTTATTTTGCAAATGAAATGCTGAAGACCAAGGGCGAGACCTTTGCTGGGAAAACCGTTGCGATCTCTGGATTCGGCAACGTTGCCTGGGGTGCTGCCCTGAAGGCAACCGAGCTGGGAGCTAAGGTTGTAACTATTTCAGGACCTGATGGTTATGTATATGATCCTGACGGAATCAAAGGTGAGAAAATTGAATACATGCTCGAGCTTCGTGCTTCCAACAATGACGTAGTTCAGCCTTACGCCCTTGAGTTTGGCGTAGAATTCCACCCCGGAAAGCGTCCGTGGGAAGTTAAATGTGACATAGCCCTGCCTTGCGCCACCCAGAATGAACTGGACAAGCAGGATGCACTTAACCTGATAGCCAACGGTTGTACCTGTGTGAGCGAAGGAGCAAATATGCCTTCAACCCCGGCTGCCGTTGAGGTGTTCCATCAGGCTAAAATCCTTTTTGCACCGGGTAAAGCCGCAAACGCCGGCGGTGTTGCCACATCAGGCCTGGAAATGTCGCAAAACTCAATGAAACTGAGCTGGTCGCGTGAAGAGGTTGACGCTAAACTGCACCAGATCATGAAGGATATTCACCGCCAGTGTGAAATCAATGGCAAACAGGCCGACGGTTACGTTGATTACGTAAAGGGTGCCAATATTGCCGGATTCCTGAAGGTTGCGAATGCAACGCTGGATCAGGGGGTGATATAGGAGACGGACGACCGGCGACGGACGACCGACGAAAAAAACAGGCGTTCCCGGGTGGGACGCCTGTTTTTTAATATCAGTAACCTATTGGATTTTGGCGCTTTCGGTTTCGACCGAGCGGTCCACTTTTTTAATCAGGCCTTGCAAAACGGTTCCAGGGCCGACTTCGATGAACCGGGTGGCTCCGTCGGCGATCATATTTTGGGCGGTTTGTGTCCACCGGACAGGACTGGTAAGCTGGCTGACCAGGTTCGTCCGGATAACGGCCGGATCGGTTACGGGGAGTGCATTTACGTTTTGATAAACCGGACAAACCGGGGCAATGATCGGAGCCTCTTCGATGGCTTTGGCGAGTTCTGCGCGTGCAGGTTCCATCAGCGGGGAGTGGAATGCACCGCCCACCTGGAGTTTCATGGCCCGCTTGGCACCCAGCTCGGTAAGCCTGGCGATTGCCTTGTCGATCCCTTCATGGGAACCTGATATTACGATCTGGCCGGTAGTATTA
Source organism: Bacteroidetes bacterium GWF2_49_14 (assembly GCA_001769295.1). Taxonomy (GTDB): domain Bacteria; phylum Bacteroidota; class Bacteroidia; order Bacteroidales; family UBA12481; genus UBA12481. The sequence goes on from MEOR01000111.1 coordinate 7,846, forward strand.
TAATTGGCCGGAACGACGACCTCGGCAATTTCTGCACAGACTTTTTCAACCACCTCATTTTCAACTCCAAGGATTGCTGCCATTGTTGAAGGTTCCTTCTCGCAGGCTTTCTGCATGGCCATGGCCCGCTTTGAAACCAGACGCAGGCCATCTTCAAAGCTCAGGGCGCCGGCAGCCGTAAGGGCTGAGAATTCTCCAAGGCTGTGTCCGGCTACCATATCGGGATTAAACTGATCACCAAGAACCTTTGCCAATATCACTGAATGCAGAAAAATAGCGGGCTGAGTTACCTTGGTTTGTCTCAAATCCTCTTCGGTGCCGTTGAACATAATATCGGTGATGGGAAAACCGAGGATCTCATCAGCCTTGTGAAATAAATCCCGGGCCTGTTCCGAAAAATCATAGAGGTCCTTCCCCATACCGGGATACTGGGCTCCCTGTCCGGGAAAAACGAATGCTTTCTTCATATGAGGATGTTTTACGTTAAGCGCCGCAAAAATAGAAAAATTACCCGTATGGCTAGTGCAGCCGGTAATTGATCAGGTGAATGAACTCTTCCCGGGTGGCCGTCCTGAGGAAGGCACCGGTAAAGTCGGAGGTCGTTGTTACCGAATTTTGTTTCTGGACCCCGCGCATCTGCATGCACATATGCTGAGCCTCAATTACAACCGCAACACCCAAGGGCTGCAGAGTGTCCTGAATACAGTCGCGGATCTGGGTGGTAAGCCGCTCCTGTACCTGAAGCCGGCGGGCATAAGCTTCAACAACCCTGGCAATTTTGCTGAGTCCCGTGACATGCCCGTTGGGGATATAGGCTACATGTGCCTTGCCGAAGAATGGCAGGAGGTGATGTTCGCAGAGGCTGTATAACTCGATATTTTTGACCAGGACCATTTGCCGGTAATCTTCATGAAAAGTTGCGGATTTCAGCATTTCCACCGGATCCATTTTATACCCCTGGGTAAAGAACTGCATGGCTTTTGCTACCCGCACGGGAGTTTTAAGCAATCCTTCGCGTTCCGAGTCTTCACCGAGCAGATCGAGAATTTTCTTGTAATGACCGGCCATCTCCATTGTTTTTTCATCATCATAGCGTTCAATTTTCTGATAGCCATTGCCATTCATTTCATTCAGGGTGATTTCCATTTTCTTAATTTTTGACCGGATGTTAGGACAAAGTAAGGACAATTTTTGTTCAGAAGAGTTATCTTCGGTATCCATATATCCTCCTATTGATGAGCCGGCTTTTTGTTATACCTACCATGATCGAGGCAGCTGAGCTGATCCGGATTGCCGGATTCAGGCAATCAGGGGCTCCTGGCTTCTTTGACCTTCCTGGAACCGATTGGAATCTGATGATTGCCGGCATCGGAACGGTGCCGGTGATCTACAACCTGACAAAGCATTTTTCTGCTTCGCGGTATGAAAAGGTTATCCATGGGGGTATCGCGGGCAGCTATTTTCTCCCACTCCAGCCTGGTGAGGTAGTTCAGGTAACACGGGATACTTTTGCAGATGTGGGTATTGATCACGGGGGAATCTTCCGTTGGATTTTTCACGAAGGATTGTGGAACCCGGATGAAAAGCCTTTCCGGTTTGGGTGGATGGAAGTTCCGGAAGACCCATCCCTGAAACTGGAATGTGTCAGCAGCATTACCGTTGACCTGGTTACGGCAAGCCCTGAGAGGAAAGCCAGGATGATTGATAAATTCAATCCCCAGGCCGAAAGCATGGAAGGTGCTGCCGTTTTTTATGTTTGCCTGAAGGAGGATATCCCCGTTATTCAAATCCGGGCGATCTCAAATTACACAGGCATCCGCGACCGGAAGAGCTGGAAGGTTGACGAGGCTATAGAATCATTAACGAAAGCTTTAACCAAACTCCTATGAAAATCAGGATCGGATACAGCACCTGCCCGAATGATACCTTCATTTTTGATGCCCTGGTGAACGGAAAAATCGACACGGAAGGCATAACTTTTATTCCATACCTGAGTGATGTTGAGGAGCTTAACCTTCTTGCCTTCAGAGGTGAACTGGATATAACCAAATTGTCTTATCATGCCTGGCTGCATGTTTGGAAAGAATATGTCATCCTGGAATCGGGGAGCGCACTGGGGCGTGGAAACGGTCCCGTACTGGTAGCCAGGGATCGGTGTCTGGATCCAAGGTACCTGAGTCTTACCGTGGCTATCCCGGGTGAGTATACCACTGCAAATCTTCTGCTTAGGATGGCATATCCAACCATTACGGAAAAGAAGATTTTTGTTTTCTCCGATATTGAACAGGCCATTCTTGACCGGAAGGTAGATGCCGGAGTCCTGATACATGAAAACCGGTTTACCTATGCAAAAAAGGGTCTGGTCCTGCTGAAGGATCTCGGCCAGTTTTGGGAGGAAACCACTTTTGCTCCTATACCGCTCGGCGGAATTATGGCCCACAGAAGGCTAAGGCCCGATCTGATCCGCACCATAGACGGGCTGATTAAAAAAAGCCTGATGATGGCTTTGAAGAATCCCGAGGGAGCTGTTCCCTATATGAGGGAGTTCGCTCAAACTATTGAACGGGACGTGATGGATGCTCATATAAAGGCCTTTGTTACTGAAAATACCATTGCCCTTGGAGAGGAAGGAAGAAATGCCATCCGGATCCTCATTGAAAAATCTCTGGCCGCCGGTTTGATCAACGAAGAACCGGCTGAGATTTTTATTCAATAGACAGTCTCATGAGCAGGCGATCCGGTTATGAAGCCTATCCCTGGTTCACACTCAGGGCACCGCTCTTACCCATCAACACACTGCAGAGTATACCCGAAAGTCCCAGGGAACTGGACCATTTTCTGCGTTCCGTTTTTTCGAATCCCACGGTTTGCGAGGCTTTATTGGTAGGCAGCTTTGATTTCAACCAGATCCTTACCCATGAATTTCACAATACCCCTAAAGGGAAGGCTGACTATCGGATTCTGATATCCTTTCTCAGGTATTTCGGGCGGATGTCGTCACGCTGCACTCCATTTGGAACTTTTGCAGGATTTGCAACCGGACTGATCGGAGATCTGACAAACATCAGGATAGATAATCCCGAAAACCATGAAGTCCATGTTCGTCCGGACATGGAATACCTGATGAGCGTAGCCCGCGATCTTGCAGCAATTCCTGAAATAGCGGAATCCCTTCTATTCACCCCTAATACCAGTTTATACCGGGTAGGCAGCAGCTGGCACTATGTTCAGACCCACCCGGCGACAGCAGGAGGAAACAAAGTTTATGATGTGGTTACGGCAGAGGATGCCGGGATACTGGAGCCATTGCTGGAATTCTGCCAATCAGGACGTAAGTTGAATGAAATCCGAGAAAATCTGAAAACCGGAGGATGGGATCGGGGTGAAATCGATGAATATGTCAGGGCCCTTACCCGGGAACAGGTGCTTGTCAGTCAGCTGGAACCTGTTGTATGCGGAACGCAGTTTTTTGACGGACTTCTTGATCAACTCCGATATTTAGTTGCGGACGATGAAAGGATCCGGCCTCTGGCACGTTTGCACCGATTGCTGACCGGTATAAAACATCCCGGCGAAATATCACCGCTCAGAAATCCGGTATCCGCAGAGGCGGGGAAGATGTCAATAAAGGTGAATGAGAGTCACCTGATCCAGGCCGATATGAACCTCAGCTTTTCGGATCTCGAATTAGACCGGAACCTTGCCAACCAGGTTCTTCTTGGGATCAGGATCAGCCGGGCATTATGCGTGGACCGGCATCCGGACCCGATGAAGAAATTCCGGGAGGCTTTCACCAATCGATACGGGGAGCGCGAAGTTATGATGGTCAGGGTTCTTGACTCTGAAACCGGGATCGGACTGGAGGGATCCGTTGAGAATTACTGGACCGATCCTGTTCCCTGGATCGATGACCTGCACTGGAGACCGGGTTTCAACCCTCCGCCTGTTTCAAGGGAATCCGGTCATCCTTGGCTGGTTTCCCGATTGTTTCGAACGGTATCCGCCGGGGATCTGTACCTTGATATTCAGGAGCAGGACCTTCAAGACCTGAATATTCACGCGGGAATCTGGCCGGGCCAGATCTGGACCTTAGCTGAATTGCTGGATCGGGATGGGGAAGGCAGGGATCAGGTATATATCAGTCTCACTGCACCCGGTCATCCTGCCGCCATCCTTGGCCGGTTTGGGTTTGCAGATCCGGGTAAAACCACCGACTGGATGAACCGGCTGGTACAGGATGAAACAGACCTTGACCCGGGAAAAATTTATGCTGAGGTGGTTCATCTGCCTGAGGATCGAACCGGCAATGTTTTGCAAAGGCCATCCATTTACGAGTATGACATTCCCTACCTGGCACGCTCAGAAAAACCGGCGGATAAGCAAATCCGCATCTCCGATATTCTTGTTTCGGTCCGGAACGATCGGGTTGTACTAACTTCCGCGTCAACAGGGAAAGAGATAGTTCCAAGAATGACCAACGCCTACAATCATAACCTCGGTAATTTGCCGGTATACAAGTTCCTGCATCGCGTTCAGTTGCAAGATAACATGGACTCCTGGCTTCCCTCATGGGGCAATGCAGCCAGGATAGTCCCCTATACTCCCGGTATCCGTTTCCGCAATCTGATTCTGCTGGCACCCTCATGGACTTTCAGGCCCGCTGACCTCCAGCCGTGGATATCGGTTGCCAGCGGGCGGGTTGACAAGGAGCCGCTCCGGCAATGGAAGGAGGCCCGGTTTATGCCGGATGAAATGGTATGGATGCTGGGTGATCAGGATCTCTATTTCAGCTGGAAGAACACGAATCTGATCCTGGCTTTCTGGGATGCCATTCATGCCATGCCATTGGTGACGGTCAGGCCATTTTATGCCCGGTCGACGCCTGTGAAGGGCGCTTCAGGCACTTTTGCCAACCAAATCGTACTGTGTTATAAACAGGTATGAATCAGAATACCCTACGATATGTTCCCGGGACCTCGTGGTTGTACCTCAGGTTCTATGGTGGGACTCAGGCATTGGAAGAGTGGCTGACCGGACCGTTTAGTGTTCTTCTTCAACCCTGGCTTGTGGCTGGATCGGTGGACAGCTTTCATTACCTCCGGTATCTGGATCCGGATTACCATTTGCGTATCCGCCTGAAGCTGGCCGATCCGGTAAAGAGTGGTGAAATACTGAATTCCATAAGTAGCATCTGCCGGCCCTTACTTGAGGATGACCTGATGTGGAAAATGGAGGCTGGAACCTATGAGCCTGAAACCGGGCGATACGGAATCAATCGCATGGATCTTGTTGAACAGTGGTTCTTTGCTGATTCAGTCTTTTGGCTTGATTGGCTGGGGGGGGCAGCAAATGAACCGGATAATGACAGGTGGCAGAAATGTGCATCTCGTGTTGACTGGATGCTGAACCGGTTCGCCCTGACCCTGAAAGAAAAATCGGAAATACTGGACCGGATGCGAAAGGCCCTGTCGGCTGAATTTCATGTCACCCGATCCATTAAAAACCAGCTGGATGTCAAATATCGCACTCTTTCGGCGGAAATGGAATTCGCCTTAAAAAAAGCCGTAGATTCAACGGAGCAGGCCCCAACCCTGACAGATCTTGGGGCCACCTTTCCCGACCATGAAACCCTGATCCGTTCAAATCTGGTTCCCGACCTAGTCCATATGACACTGAACCGGGCCCTCCGCACGCGGCACAGGGTGCAGGAGTTGGTGCTTTATGACTTTCTTGCCAGGTACTACCACTCGGCGGTGGCCAGAGAGGAAGTGAATAGGGATTAGTTGCCGGTTGCCGGTTGCCAGTTACCGGTTACCGGAAATCGTGACACGAAACCTCAAACCCCAAACCCCACACCCCACACCCCACACCCCACACCCCACACCCACACCCACACTCCCCTATGCCCCAATGCCCTTATGCCCTCAACTTTTTCCCCCCAGGGTTGTTCTGTTGATATATTCAAAATATTAACCAGGAGGAAAAAAATGTCATTCAAATTGCCCGATTTACCTTATGAATACGATGCTCTGGAGCCGTATATCGATGCACGCACGATGGAAATTCATCACAGCAAGCATCATGCTGCCTATACGAATAACCTGAATAACCTGATTGCAGGAACCGAAGCTGAGAACCTGACTATTGAGCAGATTCTTGCCGGGGTATCGAAGTACCCGATCGGTGTTCGGAACAATGGTGGTGGTTTTTATAACCATAATCTGTTCTGGACCAATCTCTCGCCGAATGGTGGTGGAAAGCCCGACGGCGACCTGATGAAAGCTATTGAGACCGAGTTTGGATCATTTGAAGCTTTCAAGGAGAAATTTTCCACGGCAGCTGCCACCCGTTTCGGGTCGGGCTGGGCATGGCTGATTGTTTCGGGAGGAAAACTTACAGTTACCTCATCACCTAATCAGGACAACCCTTTGATGGATATTGCCGAAGTGAAAGGCACTCCAATTCTTGCACTTGATGTATGGGAACATGCCTACTACCTTAACTACCAGAACCGGAGGCCGGAGTATATTGATGCTTTCTGGCACCTGGTGGATTGGAGCGAGGTGGCCGGGCGGTACCGCGGCTAAAAGGTTGCCGGTTACCGGTTGCCGGTTGGCCGGCGCTAAGGCCGGCCAGTACAACCTGGCGCTGACATTCCGGTCCCCGCTTTCGCGGGGATGACAAGGGGCAGTAGGGAAGTTGCCATCCGGTCCCCGCTTTCGCGGGGATGACAAGG
>MEOR01000112.1 GCA_001769295.1 Bacteroidetes bacterium GWF2_49_14
AATTTTTTGAAACAATCTTAAGAGAGCCTGGCTTCCCCGCTGGAGCTGAGACCAGTTAAGATACTATTCTCAATCGATTTCCATATCCCATACGGGTTTTCCAGTTTTGGTTCATTTCACCAATCCTGGTGTTTTTCAAATCACACTGGAACAGCCATTTAAGGTCTTCGGCCTCTTTTTTGTTCGAATCAGCAGAATTGTTGTCGGAACCTCGTAAATCCAATGAATCCTGAGGCGTAAAAAACCTCTGAATCAGGATTTTGAAATTTTTTTTTAATTGACTATTTGATTTTCTTTTTGTATCTTTAGTAGTCGATTTCTGCATTAGGGGACGTAAACCACTTTACACCTAATATCTTTACAAATGAAACGGATTGCCAATTGCTTTGCCAAGGCCAGGTCTGTTAATTTCATTAATTCAAGACTCATAGGGCTGCTACTCGCGCTAGTTATGTTCTCTCAGGGAGGATATAGCCAAAATCCAGGTTTAGAAATCTTCGCCGATTGTATTCAAGATATGGGTGATGGTACCTTTACTGCAAAATTTGGATATAACAATACTTCCGGTAGTATAATCACAGTAAAACAAAACCAAAGTCAGCTCATCTTCAATGGTGACAAGGGAAAAGAGTGGGCACTTAGAGTATTCCAAACAGGTCTCCATGTGAATGAACCGGGCCTGCCAACCAAAGTTTTCATTGGCAAAGACCGTGTAAAATGGAGAGTAAATTATGGCCAAGGGGCTCCTTTGGAAGCGATAGCTGATATTAACTCCAATATCTGCGGTTTAGATCCCTACTATACTCCTCCTCCAGGTGGGAAAATTGATAAAGAGGTGCTAATAGGTGCTGAATTAAGTGCGTTGTTGGAGCTAGCTACTGGTGGTGCAACACTTTCATCAGATGATATTTTTCAGATCAGTACTGTTGGTGTAATTCAAAAGGTCCTGATCGAAATCCGTCCTTTGAATGGGGTGGTAATTAGTTTAGACGACCTTTCTGGCGGATTTGAATCTGTTTCTTATGGAGTTTCTTTGGTGGGGTGGTATCCCATTTTAGAATTAGGTCATCTCAATGCTTTAACAACATTAATTGCTTTTGTTCGTCCTGTTTGCCCACCTGTTAAAAATAGTATTGAAAGTCAGGGTGATGCAGCCATGAGGTCCGATTTCGTCAGGGGAGGTTATAAAATTGGTGATCTGAGTATATGGGGTCAGGGTATTAAAGTAGGCGTTATTTCAGATAGTTATGATAAAGCTGGAAGCCTCAGTGGCGGAGCAGCAGCTGACATTATATCGATGGACCTGCCAGCCAATGTTGATTTGATTCTAGACTATCCAAAACAGGCATCTGATGAGGGCAGGGCCATGCTCCAGATTGTTCATGACATTGCCCCCGGGGCTACTCTTGCTTTTCGAACTGGTTTTCTTGGTCCTACAGATTTTTCAACCGGGATTCTGGAATTGGCAGGTGTGAATGAATTTGCATATCCTGGAGGCTCATTCGTTCCTTGCAACATCATAGTTGATGATATTACCTATGTAACAGAACCCTTCTTCCACGACGGAGAGGTTGCGCAGGCCGTTAATGAGGCTTATAATCATGGGGTCGCCTATTTTACTGCGGCTGGAAATTTTGGCAGTGCCTCTTATACAGGGAAATTCAAAGCCGGCGGTACGCCTGCGGGTATGGACAATACAGTGGTTGCCCATGATTTTGGAGCTGGAGATATTTATCAAAAAGTATCCCTGGAGCCGGGAAATTACACAGTGGTGCTTCAATGGGAAGAAAATGCCTGGCCTGCGTCAGCGGCCACTGATCTCGATATTTATTTATCGATTGAAGGCTCTACAAAGCATTATGGCTGCAACAGGGATAATCTGGGAGGTGATCCTTTCGAATTATTGGCTTTTACTATCAGTGATAATACGGTTAATACCAACATTCTGATTACAAAAGCTGCAGGTCTTGATGTTCGGTTCAAATACATTGTTTTCAGAGGGCACAACAAATTCCATATCATGGAGTATTCTCAAGGGACCTCCACTATTGTTGGACAGGCAAATGCTGCAGGTGCAATGACTGTTGGAGCCGTGCGATGGGATAAAACACCTGCTTTCGGAAATGATCTGGCATTGATGTCTTTTTCTTCGACCGGAGGAACACCCATTTTTGGTGAACTCGATTTGCGCGAGAAGCCTGATTTTACCGCTCCGAATGGTGTTAATACCAGCGTTGACCTCGGAGGAGGCCAGATCCCGAATACCGACAAAATTTTGGTGAATGATCTGTGGGTTGCTGCTGATGGCGACAACGTGCCAAATTTCTTCGGCACCTCAGCAGCTGCTCCACATGCGGCCGGTGTTGCAGCACTGCTGATGAATGCGAATGATGCCTACAATCATTCTCCCGCTCCCGGGTCTACGGCTGTCCCCCTGACTCCGGCAGCTATCCGGACCAAATTAAGGAATTCTGCTCTCGATATGGATTTGGATGATGATCCTTTAGTTAATGAATTTGATTATTCCAGTGGTTATGGTTTTATTCAGGCTGATGCAGCTATGGCCACGATTGCCAGACCCACTCCTGTCATCACCCGAATTTCTTATGATGAGAATTTAGTACCAGGTGTTAACGCTTTGAGTCTAACTATTGAAGGGAAATACTTTACAGATGCCTCTAAATTTCTATTTGATGGAGACTTTGTAGACGAGGAAACCATAATATCCCGAAGCGATAACCAGCTGGTTGTTAATATTCCTGCATTTAGTAATATTCCTGAATTTAGTGATAATCCCACCCTTCAGGTATATAATCCGCCACTTTCGATCAGTGGTCTTGACGGGGGTAATAGTAATACTTGGACCTTTTCAAACGTTGCGAAAACGGACATCGTGGTATATGCAAAAAACATTGATAAGGTATATGGACAAACCGTCCCCGATTTCGAACTTGAAGTATTAGTGAAAATCGGAGAAGGGATAACTTATCCTTCTGATACTTATCCAAATGGTTTTCCAATTCTGGACGATTTGATACTAGCTATTGAATATAATTGCTCTGTTAGCCCAGGAGAATTTCCAAATGCCGGCAGCTATCAAATGACACCTTATCTGGATTTCACAACACATTCTGAACTCTACGATGATCTGACAACCCTGTATAATTTTGATAAACAGGTGGATGCTACGAATTCCCGGATAGTTTTTAAGGGACCGGCTGACCAGGGTTGCCTGACAATCAGTAAAATGCCGGTAACCATCACTCCTGATCCGGTTGAAATTACCTATGGTCAAACTCTTACCGGAAACCAGGTTAGTTTTAATTATCAATTTCCTGATATTCTAACTGATGCGGATGCAGATTTAAGCTTAGAATTGATCAGTACGCATCAAAATAAGGCGCAACTAAATGGGCTTGCCCTTGTAAACGGACTTGCCCTGGTAAATGGCCTTCCTCTGGTTAATGGAACACCTCTTGTGAACGGGGTATTATTGAAATCTGGCACTGCACATGTCAATGGATGGACGGTTTCAATCCATGGGATTAATGTCACCATGGAAAAAGCCGGAGAAGAGACAATAACCATTAAAACAAATACTCTTTCCTCCTATGATTTTGGCATTGTCAATGGCTTGGCCCTGGTAAATGGTCTCCCTCTTGTTAATGCAACAACCATTACAAATGGCACGGCCCTGGTAAATGGTCTGGCTGTCACTATTACCAATGGAACCGCTCTTGTTAATGGTGTTGAGGTTAATGATTTAAGCTTGCTAAACGGCCTCGCTCTTGTCAATGGAACAGCCCTGGTGAATGGAGTTCTCGTGGAAAAGAATAATAATGGTCTTTTTATAAATGGAACTGCCTTGGTCAATGGAACTGCTCTTGTCAATGGAATATTAGTTGTCAATGGAACGGCGCTGGTTAACAGAGAGAATATCCTTAATGGAACCGCTCTGGTGAATGGGCTGGCGCTGGTTAACGGCCTGGCTCTAGTTAACGGGACACCCTTAGTTAATGGATTGGCTCTTGTTAACGGTCTTCCCTTAGTCAATGGTACCGCGTTGGTCAATGGAACGGAGATCAGCGTTCAACAGGGTGCGAGCCCTGCGGATCTTCAAGTCAAAGTAAACGGGACCGCTTTAGTAAACGGACTGGCTCTTGTGAATGGTACGCCTCTGGTTAACGGTACCGCCCTCGTGAATGGCACCGCTTTGGTTAACGGTACTGCACTTGTTAACGATACCCAAATCACGAATGGAACCCCCTTGGTTAATGGTTTGGCCCTGGTTAATGCCGTAGGAACTTCTGCCCCAACTATTATCAATCAGGAGGGACTGATCAATGGCCTTGCCCTTGTGAATTCATATGGCGGAATTGAATATAAAAATGGTACTGACCTGAGTTTGATTGCAAGTGGAACCGCTCTGGTCAATGGCACCCCATTGGTTAACGGACTGCCACTCGTTAATAGTGTTCCCGGAACATTTGAAAATTCTGCATTTATTGAGGCAATTGATTATTTCAGAAATTTTGATCCTAATAATCCTGCATCTTATGATACACCACTTAAGAACGGATTGGCACTAGTAAATGGCCTTGCTTTAGTCAACGGTACTGCCCTAGTCAATGGGCTTGCTTTAGTAAATGGCACGGCTCTGGTCAATGGTATCGCCCTGGTTAATGGAACTCCTTTGGTCAATGCAATTGATGCTGAGAACAGCAACTCAGGTCTCATCATGATATTTAACGAAACTGATTTTACATCAAACACTGAGACCCAACCCATCACCTTAAGCCCCGTGAGTATGATAACCGGAACTACCGTTGGACAGCATTGGATTATCCCTGCAGCGCTTGTTTCAGAAAACTATGATGTCAGCTATGGGCTCGGTACCCTCACTGTTTCGCCTGCATACGTTGGAATTAGTATTGATCCCAAATCATTAAAGCAACCCTTCTCCGGAAGTGCAAAAATGATCACAGCTACTACAATACCATCAGGCGTGGCGCTATCCGTTACCTATAATGGGAGTGCCTCATCACTACCGGTAGATCTTGGCACATACGCTGTTAACGTGACAGTAATTGATCCTAATTACAGTGGATCACAAACGACGCAAATGACAATTGTCGATTATGGGTTCGTGACATCACTTGCAGAATTAAGGGAAAGCACTATCAATTCTTTCTATCAGATTACCGGAGAGGTGTTGATAAGTTATGAAGAGACCGTCGAAGTAAGTTTATCCTTTAAGTTTGTTCAGGATAATAATGCCGGGATTAAGATTATTGACCGGAATGGTCTGTTGGGTACCTATGGAGAAGGTGCTGGTCTTACCAATCTGAAGGGAGTATTAGAGCAGGGTCCAGCTGAACTGGTTTTTATCCCGACAGCAATACCAACCGTTTCATCAACAGGAAATGCCATAGAACCTATTGAACTGACCTATGCTCAATATCTGACTACTTGCTACACCGATAATGCTTACGAATCCATGCTAGTAAAGATTACCACTCCGATGGTCGTTTTCGACGATTATGAAGAAGACCTGAACTGGATGTTCGACAATACGGATCTGGCTACAACAACAGCAACCGGTGATTATGACTATTTTATTCAGAGTGTATTCAATAGTTCCCTTATCGGTACGGCAATACCTACGAATCCAGCTTTTTACACAGGTATCCGTACTAATGTGAATTGGGGAATGATCTATGGGTTGTTCACTCCAAGAAAGGCTGATGACATTACCTTGGTTTCAGGAGCAATGTTGACCTACATGCCAAAACCGGCAGAGATCAAGGGTGTCCTTCCAACACTTTGTGGAACTACTAACATTGATATTTTCAATGAAGGTGTTGGTGATCTTGCTATCACAGCAGTATATCTTTATGATGCAGCTGGAAATGATGAATTCCATATTGATAATCCAGTAGAAGTTCCATTTACTTTGGGAACATGGGATAAACAAAGTGTTGGTGTTGACTTCTGCCCACTCGACAACGGTGGCGAGAGTATTGTTCTTGTTGTTGAGTACGGAGAAAATCAAAGTCTTGAGATTCCTATCAATGGAACTACTGGCCCGATTTATGATATGGACTGGAGTGATAATTTCAATACCTGGTCTCAAGGTGAATGGGTTGGTAATGGCTGGACCGGAACGGTTCCTGGCAACTTATCTGTTTATCCTAGTTCAACTCAGGGTTGGGGTGGAACACCTGATGCTTCTATTGCATTGTTCCTACGTAACCGTTTGGTTGTTGGTGGAGAACGTGTGCCTGTTCAGGTAACTACTCCTGGTGTTGTTGTAACAGGTAGTGATCCTGTTATCACCTGGATGGAAATGGCTTATTCAGCTTTCCTCCCTACAGGGACAAACTCTAGTCCAAGAAACCTGTACGTCTCTACCAATGGTAGCGCTTGGACTTTGGTCGACTCCTACCTGACCAGCACCATGCCGGACCCATTTGTTAATCCAGGGGAATGGTTCAGGACTCAGGTATACTCGCTGGCGGCTTACATTGGACAAACGATCTGGTGGAGATTTGAGGAGATCTCAAATAACAACGAATATATCTACTGGGTAATAGATAATGTATCAGTCCATCAAAGAATAACAACCCCGATTATTAGCGTTGAAGCCAATGGAGATATGGGAAGGGTTAACGTGGGAGAAACGGAATTGTTGCAAGTAGTTGTTAAAAATATCGGCATTGAAAATCTTCATGTTACTTCGGTTGAATTGCTTGGAGATGGGGCATTTACATTAGTTGATAATAACCAATATCCAATTGATATTTATGAAGATCCTTTAGAAGGTAATACTGAATTGGATTTCCAGGTCCTGTTTAACCCGCAAACCGTGGGTTCAAAAACAACTAGTTTAAATATTAATTATGGCGATCCAAGTGAGACTTATAAGCTGATAATCAGTGGTGAAGGAGTGAGTTGTTCTGCTGCATTAGAAGCTGTACTAGGTGAGAACTTTGCTCTGGGTCAGAATTCATGGTATACCTATACAGCTGAAACATTCCAGGTAGCTTATATTACTACATGCGATCCAAGAAATACAACAGATCCTTATGTGTATTCCTATGATAGTTACATGTACATTTACTCAGACTGTGAAGGCACACTACTAGGTGAAAATGATGACCTTGAGGAGAATGCTTGTCCTTATAACAGATCTTCTTCAGGACTTATTCTTGCATTGAACGAAGGTGAAACCATTAAGATTTTCTTCCCATGGGCGTTCGCTTCAGCAATGGATGATGCAGGATTCTATTTCCATATTATCGCTAGTTATCCAATCGTTGGCGGCGACGTTTGTGAAACAGCTATACCATTGACTCTTCCTGTTGTTAACCTTGTTGGTACTACTGTAGGATTCGAAGATGACTATGACTTGTCACCATGTTCACCACTTTCAAACTATATGGACGGTAACGAAATAGTTTATAGGATTTCTCTGGAAACTGATGGTGACCTAACAGGTAATATCATAGGTGCTTACGGTTCTATCCACGTATTGGATGTGTGTCCTACGGAAGAACTACAGGAGAGTAACTGTAAAGGATTTGTTGGCGGACCTAATGGTGGTGAATTCACAACGCATATTGATGCTGGTGATTACTACGTGATTGTTTCAACATGGGCTCCTCCACAAACTGTTGATTATGTATTGAACATGAGCTTTGATGGAGCAGGTAGCACTCCCGGCTCACCACCTGGTGGAGGCATCCTGGATAACATCGAATTCAATGTTTATCCAAATCCAAGTACAGGATACTTCACCATTCAGGGAGGTGTTAAATCCGAAGGACCTACCGTCATTAAGATTACCAATGTGCTGGGCCAAATAGTTTACGATCAACAGGTAAGTATACCCGTTGGGAACTTCATCCATGAAGTAAACCTTACGGATCCAAAGGCGGGTATGTACTTCCTGACAATTAGAAATGGTACGGATGTTTATCATCACTCCATTATGATGGAGAAATAATCTCAATAATTTCCATAAAGAGTCGGTCGTATCACGCGACCGGCTCTTTTGTAAAAGAAAACGGAAGTATTATGAAAAGATTTACCGGATTTTTGGTGCCATTTTTCCTTGCAATGGCCAGCCTGGGCCAGGCTCAGACAGATCAGGCAGGCGATAGTCTGAAACTCCTGCTCGGATCTTCCAGAGAGGATACCACAAAGGTGAATCTTCTGATAGAATTGGCTACCCATTTTTGGAGAGCGGATGCTAACCAGGCTATACTTTACGGGAATGAAGCAGGAAACCTGGCGAAAAAGCTGAATTTTGCAAGCGGTGAAGCCCTGGCATTCAAATATATCGGTTTGGCATACTATGGGACGGGAAATTATCTTGAAACGTTTAAGTATTGGCAGCTTTCTATGGATGCTTTTCAATCTTACGGAAACCTGATTGGCGTGGCTAATATCGAGATGAACATAGGTTCGATTTATGTCAATCAGGGCGATGATACGCGGGCTATTGAGCACTACCTGAGATCTCTTAAAGTGGCTCAGCAGGTGGGAGATCCGTTTAGAATAGCCTCCGCTATGATGTGTATTGGGAGGGTGTATATGAATAAACCCAATACCTATAATGAAGCGCTCGATTATTTCAGGAAGGCATTGGTAGTTTTTGAAAACCTGAAGACCCCTGGGGAGATAGGAACCACAACGGTAAATATGGGAGAAATCTACCTGAACAGGAATCAAATAGATTCGGCCCTCTATTATTTTGATATTTCCCTGGCTGCACTCCAGCAATCCGGTGGGAATGTGCCATACACCCTCAATAATAAAGGGAAAGCCTTTTTTCTGAAGGGTGATTATAAGCAGGCATTTAGTTTCCATCAGGAGGCTCTTGCCATTGCAAAACAGCGGGATGCAAAATTGGAAATGGCTATGGCTCTCATTGCGATTGGCAACATTTACATGGTGCGGAAGAATTTTGACGATGCAAAGGATTGCTATCAGGAAGCCAGAATGTTGGGTGAATCAGTCAATGCACTTATAGAAATCAAAGAGGCATTTGAGGGATTATCAATAGCTTATGCCAGTTCAGAAGATTATTCTCAGGCTTACCAGTATCAAATCCTTTTTGGTCAATACAAAGATTCAATATACAATGCTGATAATGAGAAGCGCATTGCAGTCCTGATTCAGGGGAATGAAATTGACCAGCAGAAAACCGAAATCGCCCTGCAAGAGTTGAATATTAAGAGACAACGGACAGCTAAGAATGGTTCTCTTGTTGGGCTGGTATTGATTCTGGTGATTGCCGGCATCCTCTGGGGAAACTACCGAAGTAAAGTCAGGACCAATAAAACCCTGAATAAACTGCGTATTGAAGCCGAAGAAACAGCGGAAAAAATGGTTATGCAACGTAACCAGCTGGAAATCGCAAATAGGGCCAAGAGCGAGTTCCTGGCCAACATGAGCCATGAGATCCGTACGCCGATGAATGCGGTTTTAGGCTATGCCGACCTGCTATCCATTTCCCTGGAAGACAAAACACAAAAAGAATATACGGAATCACTGAAAACCAGCGGTAGGGGACTTCTAACGTTGATCAACGGCATACTCGACCTCTCAAAAATAGAAGCCGGAAAGCTGGAATTGGAGTTCAACTATATCAATTCCCTATCCTTCTTTGCAGAATTTGAGCGGATCTTCTCCTTGAAAATCGCTGAAAAGGGGTTGGAATTTCTTCTCGATGTAGACTCAGGAACACCGGCAGGTTTGTACCTGGATGAAAACCGCCTGCGTCAGGTGATGTTTAACCTGATCGGCAATGCCATCAAGTTTACGGATCGGGGCCATATCTCGGTTCGGGTGTTATCTCAGAATCCGCAGTTTATAAATTCTGACAAAGGAAAAACTGAAGGATTTATTGATCTTATTATTGAGGTTGAAGACACTGGGATCGGGATTACACCGGAATTCCAGAAAGAAATCTTTAATCCATTTACTCAGCAGGGTGGGCAGCAAAAGTACGGAGGAACAGGACTGGGGCTGGCTATTTCGCAGCGGCTTATTGTTCTGATGAGAGGAGCCCTTACACTGGAATCGGAATTGGGCAAGGGGAGCACCTTCCGGATACGTATTCCGGATGTGGCCTTCCTCAGAGACTACGAACCCTTGCAATCCGATATTCAGATCAATACGAAGGAAATTGAATTTGAGCAAGCTACTGTTCTGGTCGCTGATGATGTGCAATCCAACCGAAAGTATCTTATGGATGCATTAAAAGATACGAATCTAAATATTATAGAGGCCGAAAACGGGCAAGTAGCCTATCAAATCGCAGAAGAAAACCTCCCAGATCTTATTATTACCGATATACTGATGCCGCTCATGAACGGGTTTGAATTATTGGAACAATTGAAACAGAATGAGAAACTGAATCACATCCCAGTAATCGCCTATTCTGCTTCTGTGATGAAGGAGGATAAGGAGAGAATTCACACAAGTGAATTCGCCGGTCTTCTGATTAAGCCTGTGCAGATCAATGAATTGTACCAGATGCTGATGAACCATTTGCCCTATAAATCCCACGTAGAAGATGAATTGCCTGAACGTACCGATACCGTTGCCCTGTCAAATGAGATTCGTGATTTACAGGGATTGATAGGGTCGCTTGAAAAGGACCTGATGGATACATGGAAGACGTTTGATAAACGGCAACCGATACAAGAGGTAAAAGAGTTTGGGAAGACCCTTATATATCTGGGGGAAGAGCATCATGCAGCGGTTATTACCCGGTATGGTGAAGACCTTGCTAATGCAGCAAGTAGCTTTAATATCGAAAAGATTCTAAAACTGCTCAAACAGTATCCCAAACTCCTTGAGAATCTAAACGATTTTCTAAAACAATAATGTTGATTATTATGCAAACGACTGATCCAAAGGTTCCTGTCATTCTTATAGTAGATGACAATCATAATAATCTCCAGGTTTTGGGGAAATTATTGCTGGAAGAAAAATATGAGGTTGAATTTGCGGTTAACGGAGAGTCGGCATTGGAATGGGTGTATAACAAGTCATTTGACCTGATATTGCTGGATATCAACATGCCTGGAATGAATGGATTCGATGTATGTAAGAAGATTCGCTCCGATCCAAAAATGAATGCCATTTCGATTATTTTTCTTTCTGCAGAAAGTGAAAGGGAGAGTATTTTGAAAGGATTCGAAATGGGAGGGCAGGATTACATAACCAAGCCTTTCGACAGCCGGGAGCTGATCGTCAGAGCGAAAAACCATATTACGCTTAAAAGGAGTATTGAGAAGTTCGAGAAACTGAGCCAGGTTTTAGAAGAGAAGGTTATAGAAAGGACACATGAGCTTAAAATGGCCAATTCAGAATTGATCGTAGCGAAGAATAGAGCCGAAGAGAGCGACCGCCTGAAAACTGCTTTTCTGGCCAATATGAGCCATGAAATCCGCACCCCAATGAATGGAATACTTGGCTTTTCAGAGTTGCTGAAAGAGGCTGACCTGACTGGCGAAGAGCAAAAGATGTACATTGCCATTATTGAAAAAAGCGGTACCCGGATGCTCAATATCATTGATCAAATTGTTGATATTTCTAAAATTGAGTCGGGAACCGTACAGATCACATTGAAGGAGTCTGATATCAATGAGTCATGCAAATACGCTTATAACTTCTTTAAACCTGAAGCTGAAAGCAAGAGTTTGAAACTGAATTTTATCAATTTATTTCCTAATCAGGAGGTACTCATTAGAACCGACCACGTAAAGGTCTGTTCCATTCTCGCCAACCTGATTAAAAATGCCATCAAATACACCGAAAAGGGTTCAATAGAATTTGGCTATGACGTCGTAAAGACAGATGATCATCTGTCTCTACAATTTTTCGTAACAGACACCGGCATTGGCATTCCCAAGGATCGGCAGCAAGCCATTTACGACCGGTTTATCCAGGCCGATATCAGCGATTCAAAAGCATATCAGGGGGCCGGCTTGGGTCTGTCCATCGCCAAAGCATATGTCGAAATACTCGGCGGGAGAATTTGGGTGGAAAGCGAAGTGGGGAAGGGTTCAACATTCTATTTTACCCTTCCAAACGATGAAAACAACCTGAATAAACAGTGAACCTGGACGTCCAATCAGCCTTCCTGATGATTTTATTTGTGAACCCTGATTGTTGATGAATTTTTTAATTCTCGGCATTGATTTATCAATATGTTTCGTATTTTTGCGAAATAAGAAATCAAAAATAATGAGCACCAAATTATTAACAAAGGAACATGATCAGATTGCCCGCTATGCCAAAGCACTCGGACATCCGGTCAGGGTCTATATCATTGAGCTGCTATCGACCCAGTCCTGTTGCTTTAGCGGGGATATTGCCGAGGACCTTCCGATAGCCAGGTCAACCCTCTCCCAGCACCTAAAGGAGCTGAAATCTGCCGGTTTGATTCAGGGAACCATTGAATATCCAAAGATCCGGTATTGTATCAACAAGGAAAACTGGGAACGTGCTCAGAAACTCTTTGGAAAGCTCCTGGATTCTGCAGCCTTTACCAAAAGTCAATGTACCGCAAACCCCGTCGTTCAATTGGCGGATAAAATATAACACAAAATGGAAATCAAAATTTTAGGAACCGGTTGCGCAAAATGTAAAAACCTCGAGCAGGTAACCCGGGACGTTGTTAAGGAAATGAATCTGGATGCCACGATTACCAAAGTGGAGGACATTATGGAAATCATGACATTTGGTGTCATGACCACCCCTGCGTTGGTAATAGACGGGAAAGTGGTACTCAAGGGGCGTGTTCCCTCAGCTAATGAAGTGAAACAATTATTAACCCAATAAATCAATCCAAATGAAAAAGATTGGAATCACCATTATTGTTGCCGTTATGTGGGCACTGGCTCCGGTTCAGTCGATGAATTTCAACATGGATTTTACCGCTGTACCACAAGTCGCCAAATCCGGTCCGGTTGAAGTCTACTATTTTCATATGTCCCGCCGGTGCATGACTTGCCAAACGGTTGAGAAGGTGGCAGAAGAGGCTTTGACCGAAAACTTTAAACAAGCCCTTGAAAAGGGTGAAATTGTTTTTAAATCTGTAAACATTGAGGATAAAGCCAACAAGGCACTTTTGAAAAAGTTAAAGGTATCAGGACAGGCACTGCTTGTTGTTAACGGAACAGAAAAAATCGACATTACCGACAAAGGGTTTCTATACGCAGTGAATGAGCCGGCGAAACTGAAGTTGGAAATCAAAACCCACATCCTGAGATTTATCAAGTAGACATGGAGTGGTTGCAAAGTTGGCTGGAGAACTCGCAATGGCCGGTTCTTACAGCATTTATTCTCGGCCTTATGACCGCCATCAGCCCTTGTCCGCTGGCCACCAATATAAGTGCCATCGCCTTCATCGGGAAGGATATTTCCGATAAACGCACGGTGCTGCTGAAAGGCCTGGTCTACACGCTCGGGCGTGCATTTACCTATACGGTGATCGGGCTGTTGTTCTTTTTCGGCTTAGGGGAAGCGGGCTTATCCGGATTCTTCCAGCGCTGGGGGGAAAAGATATTGGGTCCCGTCCTGATTCTGATCGGACTGTTTATGCTGGGTGTCCTTAAGCTGAACATCCCCGGCATCGGAAAACTCACCGAAAGGATGGAAGACCGGGCCGGCAAGGGATACTGGGGTGTCTTTCTGCTGGGTGCGGTATTTGCCCTGGCTTTCTGTCCTTACAGCGGAGTTCTCTATTTTGTTATGCTGATCCCGCTCACGGTGGCTTCGGCTCAGGGGTTATACCTGCCTTTGGTTTTTGCCATTGCCACCGGGCTGCCGGTGATCCTGTTTGCCTGGATGATCGCATACGCCATTGGCGGCGTCGGTTCCCTCTACAACAAAATCAAGGTCTTTGAGCTTTGGTTCCGGCGGGTGGTGGCCGTTCTGTTTATCGGGGTGGGTATTTATTATGTTATTACGACTTTGATTATTTGATGGGGACGTTAAGCGGGGGGGGCAAAAACCCCGGCCTGAAGGCCAGGGTTACTGATGAGTAACCTTCTACCTTGCTGCGTAGAGT
This sequence comes from Bacteroidetes bacterium GWF2_49_14, assembly GCA_001769295.1. Taxonomy (GTDB): domain Bacteria; phylum Bacteroidota; class Bacteroidia; order Bacteroidales; family UBA12481; genus UBA12481. Next base: position 14,090 of record MEOR01000112.1, read on the forward strand.
TATTAATTATCACAAGTAACTGACATTTCATACATTAAAAACCTTAGGGATGACCAGATACACAACTTCGACAGACATCAGTAACCCCGGGGTTCAGCCCGGGGATTTCTGTCCCACTCCCGTAATACGGAGCAAACAGTAACCCACAACTTATTGAGCATGGAAATAAAAAAAGAATTTAAAATACTCTTCTGGCTGATTGTTGTTTTC
>MEOR01000113.1:0-3566 GCA_001769295.1 Bacteroidetes bacterium GWF2_49_14
GTTCACTCCTTTTACCTTATTAATAATGTCATTCGACATTTTTGCCAGGAACTCGTAGGGCAATTGTGCCCAGTCGGCAGTCATGGCATCGGTTGATGTAACTGCACGGAGAGCAACCGCATTTTCGTAGGTCCTTTCATCACCCATAACACCTACCGATTGCACGGGGAGTAAAATTACTCCGGCCTGCCATACTTTGTCGTACAGGTTCCACTCGCGTAATCCGTTAATGAAAATATCGTCGGCTTCCTGCAAAATACGTACTTTTTCTTCTGTAATATCGCCCAGAATTCTCACGGCCAAACCAGGTCCGGGGAAAGGGTGACGTTTGATGAGATGGCTCATCATCCCTAGTTCGGTTCCTACACGTCTCACTTCATCCTTGAAAAGTAAGCGGAGGGGTTCGCAAAGTTTAAGTTTCATCTTGTCGGGAAGTCCGCCTACATTATGATGCGACTTGATAACCGTGCCGGTGATGGATAATGATTCAATAATGTCGGGGTAGATGGTTCCCTGCGCCAGCCATTTTACATCTTTTATTTTATGCGCTTCTTTGTCAAAAACGTCGATAAAACCTGCGCCGATAATCTTTCTTTTCTTTTCTGGTTCCGAAACTCCTTTCAGATTAGTATAGAAATAATCTTTTGCATTTACGCCGATAACATTCAGTCCAAGATGTTCGTAATCTTTCATTACTTTGGCAAATTCATCTTTCCTGAGCAGTCCGTGATCCACAAAGATGCAGGTGAGATTTTTTCCAATCGCTTTGTTCAGCAGCACAGCGGCGACAGATGAATCAACGCCTCCCGACAGTCCCAGAACGACTTTGTCGTTGCCAAGTTGTTGTTTTAATTCCTTAACGGTAGTCTCGATGAAAGATGCCGGTGACCAATCTCTCTTGCAACCACAAATATTGAGGAAGTTTTCCAGTAATAACATGCCGTCAAGTGTATGAAATACCTCCGGATGAAACTGCACTCCCCATGTTTTTTCACCTTCTATTTTATAGGCTGCTAATTCCACATCGGCAGTACTGGCAACTTTTTTGAAATTCTGAGGGATTTTTGTGATGCTATCGCCGTGCGACATCCATATCTGAGATCCTTTGTTAATCCCTTTGAAGAGTTCATCATCTCCTGAAACTGCGTCGAGGTTTGCCCGCCCGTATTCTCTGGAACCGGCAGCTTCCACTTTGCCTCCTTCGGCATAAGCCATGAATTGTGCTCCGTAGCAGATGCCAAGAACAGGAATATTTCCGCGGATGGATGTCAAATCGGCTTTGAACGCAGTCGGATCATAGACTGAGAAAGGACTTCCGGAAAGGATGACGCCTTTTATTTCAGTGGATATTCCCGGGAATTTATTGTAGGGAACAATCTCACAATAAACATTTAATTCGCGTAATCTTCTTCCGATAAGCTGGGTGGTTTGAGAACCAAAATCGAGGATGATAATTTTTTCGAGCATACTTTATTGAAGTTTGCCGCAAAGGTACAAAAAATAAATTATTGTCCCATGGACTTGCGGTTATTCAGTTCATCCTGTGTTTTTGCTTTAATTTCAGGATTTTCTTTGATCAGTTGTCGCAGGTATTCTTCAGGATAACCAGGACGAAGGACACTTGGAGGTATTGCTTTGTCGTTCTGTATGAAACGTCCGTTTTCTTCTGTTTTGATGACGCCATCAAGGTATTTAACCAGCATATATTCTCCCAGTTTCTTCCAGGCGGCCGTGGCATTTTCGGCCTGAGTGTTACTGAAACTGGTCAGGAATTCTCTGGCGTTACTTTCGGGAAGTCCGGTAACCGTTTTGTCGATACTCGGAATCATCGTGTGGAAATTTGTTTCCCATTGCTGTTGCACTTTTTTTATATCGGGCATCATCAGTGAGTATTTGGAATAAGCGTAGTTGGATACCCAGTTGAATGTCCAGAATGCGGATGTGGAAGAGTACTCCAGCAGACTTCCGTTTTTGTCGCTGAAACAAAGCGGAACGCTGTTGATGCCACAATACATGGGGACATAAACCGAGGATGCTGCATCATCCACTCCAAACCACAGAATGCCTCCTACGTAGGGAGGAAGCCAGTTACGCATCTGAGCAACAAAAGAAAATCCTGTTTGCTGGGTGGCGATGGGTCGCTCGTGGTAATATTCTACTCCGTCGATTTTAAAACTAAGGGGCGATAAGCGTAATTTGCTTCCGTAAATTCCGGCTCCGAATCCTTTTGTAATATCAAGTTCAGTTCCTTCGTACTGGTCGCGCATGAAAGCTTTCATGTCCTGAATGCTGAGTTTTTTAACTGGTTTAATCCACAGAGGCATTCTCTCCAACGTTTCGCCTTTAATATATGTAATAAATTTCTCCATCTCAGGATTAGTTTGCCGGAAGAAGGTCCATACCCTTGCCTCGCAAGCTCTTAATGCGCCGTAATCGAGCGGGGCATAGGTGTCGGAGAAACTGAAATCCTTGTTTTTTCCTTTAAAATATCCCTGTTCGCGGGCAAAAGCAATTACATCCACCGAATAGAGGCAGTTGTTTTTGTCATCATAGGGGAAAGTGGTGATTCTGGCTTGGTTGGCGTGAGCAGAAATACAATCGTCCGGAATACGTTGAGCTACCCATACAGCACCTTTGTTTTTGGGTCCTTTGCCTATCATCTCCAGTATCCATACTTCGTTCGGGTCGGCAATTGAGAAAGATTCTCCCGAACTGTGATAGCCGTACTCTTCAACAAGCGAAGTCATGACCCGGATAGCTTCACGGGCAGAGCGGGAGCGTTGCAGAGCAATGTACATCAGACTTCCGTAATCCAGAATTCCGGTAGTGTCGCGGAGTTCTTCACGGCCTCCGAAAGTGGTTTCCCCTATTGATACCTGATTTTCGTTCATATTGCCTATGACCGAGTAGGTTTTTTCTACCTGTTTTATTTTTCCCAGGTATTTGCCTGTATCCCATTCATAAATCTCCAACATGGCGCCGGGAGGATAGCTGCGTGAAGGATAATGATACAAGGCTCCATAAAGCATATATGAATCAGCTGCATAGGTAATCATCGTGGAACCATCAATCGTGGCCAGTTTTCCGGCCAGTAGATTGGTACACGAAAATACCTGAAAAGTAGTTGCTAAAAATATGATTGCTGAAATTAAAATCCTCATATATACACATAAACTAAAGGGAGAGCAAAGATAATACATTAATTTTATATTATTGTAATATTCTTACAGTTAGAAATAATGCAATAAATGAAAATTTTCTTAATTGCTTCAAATTATAAACGGCTATTTCGGTTTAATTTGCTTTGTGGAATATTATTTAAGGATAAATCACATCCGGAATGGGTTGAAATTTTGTATTTTTGCAAACTCATTTAATAGATTATGCAGTTAATGACAAAAATTAAAATTCTTATATGCATTACCGGGATATTTTTATATCTGAATGCAAATGCCCAAAACCATCAGCATGATGAGAAAAATGATTCCCTAACACACCGTCATCTGGCAGAAATCAATGTGCAGGGATCCATGCAGGGGAAATTGAACTTTCCACTCCAGACAATT
>MEOR01000113.1:3638-5036 GCA_001769295.1 Bacteroidetes bacterium GWF2_49_14
CTAAGCCGCGATGCCATTTGGGCAACGTCAATAAATATCCGGGGTTTTTCTGAGTCCAAACTCTTGTTTATGGTGGACGGTGATCGTATGCAGACCGCTACCGATATTGCAGGTGCATTGTCGACAGTCGACATGGGTAGTCTCGAGAGCATAGAAATCGTGAAAGGAGCCGGTTCTGTTTTGTTCGGTACCGGAGCAATGGGTGGAATTGTGAATTTTATCTCCCGACGTCCCGGATATTCAAAGACATTTGGGTCCAACGGTAGTTTTAGCACCGGTTTTAGTACCGTGAATAATCTCTGGCAGAATAATCTGAATGTGAATTTTGCGAACCACGACTGGTACCTGGCGCTTGATGGAAGTTACCGTACGGCACAAAACACCATGACACCCGGAGGTGTCCTGAATAATAGCCACTTTAATGATGCCTCATGGGGACTCAGAGGTGGAATGAAGAACGGGGAAAATCAGGAACTGCTTGTTAATTATAATCATTTTGAAGCGTGGAATGTCGGTTTGCCGGGAGGGAGTGCTTTCCCGACCAATGCAACAGTACGTTATCTTGGGTTTACACGGAACCAGTTGAGTGGCGAATATATTTTTACCGCCCTGACTCCTGTGGTGAAAGACCTTAGAATAAAAGCTTATACCCAGAATATCAGTCGCAATGTTGAAAATATTGTGAATACTACCACCGCGATTTTCCCCGGAAGCCTTAATGTTACTTCGGGAGTGAAAGCTACAGCCGATTTGTATTTCAATCATTATAATACCATGACGGTAGGAGCGGAAGGATGGCTTCGTAATCATCAAACCAGCCGGTTGAAGATTTCAACTGCATCGGATACAATACTTATTGGTGAACAACCAACGCCCGATGCAAAAATGCTGGATGCCGGAGTTTTTGCTCATTATAAATGGGTGGTGGATCCCAAATACTGGACAGTCAATGCCGGTGTCAGGCTGGATCTTATACGCACTGCCAATGATACAGCATTCAAAGAAATATTTAAATATAAATATGTGAATGGTGTAAAAACTGAAATGCCGGTAAGTCAGGCGATACTTTTTCAAAAGGGGCTGACGTACGAACCGGCTTATTCTATTCATGTGGATGTGGTGTACAACCCTACGGACAGGCATCAGTTGATTTTTTCACTCGCTAACGCATATCGGGTAGCATCTCTGGAAGAAAGATTCAAGTATATCGATCAGGCAGGTACGCTCAGAGTAGGAGACCCTGATCTAAAGCCGGAAAAAGGATTCTTTGCCAATCTGAGTTATTCCTACAAAGGGAGGAGTCTGATGATAAGGACTGATATGTTTGCAAATTATCTTTTCGATCTTATTACAGAAAAATTAGGTACCTACACCCCTGTCAACGGAGCTCCTGTTCAG
>MEOR01000114.1:0-1736 GCA_001769295.1 Bacteroidetes bacterium GWF2_49_14
TATTGCCTTCCCATTGGTAACCCTGCTCTATGTAGGCCTCGCATTTGTTACGGTCGGAAGTGTTCCCGGCGATTCATTGAAAGGAGCGCAGGAGCCCCTGCTGGTTGCGGGTAAATCGTTCCTTTCCAATGGAGTCTATATCTTTTTCGTCCTTGGCGGTGCCGTGCTGGCCCTGCTGACTACCCTTAACTCATTATTGATTATCGGAACACGGTCTCTCCTGATGATTGTTCAGGATCAGATGCTTCCGGCCTGGCTCGGAAAGCTGACACACAAAAAGCAGGTACCCTGGGTACTCCTGACCTTAATCTATGTACTTTCCATTCTCGGGGTTATATCGGGCTTTTCACTAACCACCTTTGCCTCCTATGCATCACTGGGTGGCCTGGTAATTTTTCTTCCGATATTGCTCGCGGCCTGGCGCTTTCCCAAACAGTATCCCGATAAGTTCCGTACCTCGCCCTTCCGGATTACGAAATTCTGGCTTCGGGTTTCGATCATCATCGGGCTATTGATGGTTTTCTTTTTCGGTATCATCATCCTGTATGATTTAAAAGCAGTGTTTAAAATTTTCTTTTTTCTGATGTTTATTGCCACGGGGTACGGAGCGTTCCTGCTCAGGAAGCAAAGGCTGAGGAAGCTCGGTACGCCGCTGGAAACGATCATTAAACCGTTGGATATATGAGTCTCTTTTCAACTTTTCTGGAAAAGTCAGCCGGTCCCCGCCCCACGCTTTCGCGGGGGCAGGCTTTTCGCGGGGATGACAACTACACTGGCACCCACAATCTGGTCACTGGTCACTGGTCACCTGTCACATTATTAATTCTGTTGCTGGTTGCCGGTTGTCGGTTGCCTGATAGGGCCGGCACTAAGGCCGGCCCGTACGCAGAAAGCCGACCCGAGTATGCCATCGCCATTCACGGCGGGGCTGGGGTTATTTTGAAGGAAAACCTTTCCGATGAACTGGAGAAGGCTTATCTCCACATATTGGACAGTGCGCTGACAGTGGGCGAAACCGTATTGAAATCGGGCGGGACGTCGCTGGATGCGATTGAGAAGGTGATCCGGATCATGGAGGATTGTCCGTTGTTTAACGCGGGCAAGGGGGCTGTGTATACGCATGAGGGTTATAACGAGCTTGATGCGGCCATCATGGACGGATCCAACCTGATGGCGGGGACGGTTGCCGGGGTTCGGAATGTGAAGAACCCGATCAGTCTGGCACGGAAAGTTATGACGAATTCACAGCATGTTATGCTCTCGGGTGCCGGTGCCACTGAATTTGCCCGCGAACAGGGTCTGGAGATTGTCGACAGCACCTATTTTTTTACCGAAAGGCGTTGGAGCGACCTGCAGAAGGCAATTGAAAAGCAGAAAGAAAATAAATTCGGCACGGTGGGCTGTGTGTGTCTGGATACATACGGAAATATCGCAGCCGGCACCTCAACCGGCGGCATGACCAACAAGCGCTGGAACCGAATCGGGGATACACCGGTGATCGGGGCGGGCACCTATGCCAGCAATAAATCCTGTGCCGTATCGGGAACCGGTCATGGGGAATTCTTTATCCGCTATACCGTTGCCCGCGAAATCGCCGCCCTGATGGAGTATCAGAATATGTCCGTTCAGCAGGCTGCCGAAGAGGTGGTCATGAACCGCCTTAAAAATGCCGGCGGCGAAGGCGGCATCATCGCCCTCGACCACAATGGCAACATCGCCCTCGTTTTTAATTCCCC
>MEOR01000114.1:1752-34411 GCA_001769295.1 Bacteroidetes bacterium GWF2_49_14
GCGGCCGACAGCAAGGGGCGGCATGAGGTGGGGATATACGGACGTTGATCCACTTCACCCCTCGATCTACCTCACCCCCCGACCCCCTCTCCCGCGCTCCCGTTGGTCGCGGGAGAGGGGGAGACGAGCACCAGCCAGATTCCGCTCAATACGTCGCTTTCCAAAATGTAATAAAGTGGTTTTTATGAACCACCAGACCCCGTTCTGACCACAAACACTGGGAGGAGCTGACTCCCCCTCTCCCGCGACCAACGGGAGCGCGGGAGAGGGGGCCGGGGGGTGAGGTGGATCGATGTAAATAAATTACAAAAAATTATAAATATTACAAAATTCGTAATAAATTTGTAGTATCGTAACTATGCAATAACACTGCAACCATGCCTAAAGATCAGGAAATCAAGGAAAACGCCCGGAAACGAAAGATCATCGAAGCGGGAAAAACCCTGTTTTCCAAGTTTGGGTACCGGAAAGTGACCATCGAGGAGATCTGCCGGGCGGCGGGTGTCAGCAAAATGACCTATTACCGGTTCTTTGAAAATAAAATCGACCTGGTTCGCTTCATCCTGACAGAAATGTCGGACGAGGGACGCCAAACTTATCGGGCTATAATGGCTCTTGATGTGCCGTTCGAGGAAAAGGTTCGACGGACGATTAAGATGAAGGAAGAGTCGGCTGCGAAGTTCAGCGATGAACTTCTCCGTGATGTGTATGAGGACCGTGAAGGGGAGCTGGTAACTGTGATTGAGAAAATGACCGTTGACTTCCTCGGCGAGGTTATGGCCGATTACCGGAAAGCCCAGGTGGAAGGTCACATAAGAAAGGACCTGAATCTTAAAATCATCCCGTATTTCCTGAATCAGATCAATAACATGGTGAAAGATCCGGCATTGAACGGAATCTATCAGGGTAATATGAAAGCCATCATGAAGGAACTGACCAACCTGTTCTTTTACGGGATCATGGAATCAGAGGGGAGAAAAAGCGATGAAAAGTAATCATCTTCTGTTCTCTCTTATTCTCCTGTCCTGCTGCTCTCTCAGCGGAAAGCCACAGAAGCTCTCGTTCAACGGCCAGCTCTCCGCCTTCCATCTCTCAAAAATCGAATCCCCCTGGCAAATGGCCAACAGCCTGCGTTACATCCCGGAACTGAAATTTACAACCCCGATATCAAAAGGCTGGAAGTTCGATGCCGAGGCTTCAGCCAATGCGGATGCCCGGCTAAATTATATTTACGGTGATACGGTTACCGGTTCTTTTAAACTGAAGCCCTACCGGATCTGGGGCCGTTTTTCATCGGAACGGTTTGAACTGCGTGCCGGACTTCAGAAAATCAACTTTGGCAGTGCCACCATGCTACGTCCGCTGATGTGGTTCGATCACATGGATCCCCGGGACCCACTGCAGCTAACAGATGGCGTTTACGGAATTTTGGGCCGATATTTTTTCCAGAATAATGCCAATATCTGGCTATGGGGAATTCTGCCCGGAAAAACTGCGAAAGGGTGGGAGATGCTCGTCTCCGACCGGAACATGCCCGAATTCGGCGGACGCCTTCAGCTGCCGGCTGGAAAAGGAGAAATCGCACTATCGGGCCACTTCAGGAAGATTGGTATTGATCAGACAAGCAGCGTTTTGCCAATCACCATTGAAAGTCCTGTACCGGAATACCGGATCGGAATTGACGGGAAATGGGATATAGGGCCGGGAATCTGGTTCGAAGGAACGTATACGTATTCGTCATTACCGATCAAAGATCTGACTCACCTCAGGATGCTGACCGCCGGAGTTGATTATACCTTTGAATTGGGCAATGGACTGACTGCTATGGGGGAGCAGTTTTTCTACCTGTCGGGCCCGGAAATGTTTAAATCGGCCAAAACCCTAACCTTCACGGCCTCTTCCATAACGTATCCGCTGAACCTGACCCATTCAGTTTCAGCAATGATTTTTTACAACTGGACCCAACAGGATTGGTACCGGTTCATCAACTGGAGAATGAGCTTTAGCAATATAAGCCTATACCTGATGGCTTTCTGGAATCCGGATCAGTTCGACCTGTATCAGAATACCGGGAATTCAAACCTGATGGGAGGCAAGGGAATACAACTCATGTTCGTTTGGAATCATTAAAAAATTCAATATCAAATAGATAAATTGAAATGAAATCAAATCAATCAGTTATCAGTATCCGGAACCTGGTTAAGACCTTTCCGATGGGAAACCGGGAGTTCACTGCGCTCAACGGAATCAATCTGGAGTTCGCCAGCGGGGAATTCTCGGGCTTCGTGGGGCCCAGCGGATCGGGAAAGACCACCCTGCTGAACATTATCGGAACCCTGGATTCGCCAACCGAAGGAGAAGCTATGGTTCTGGATCATTCGGTGAAGCTTCTGACACAGAAAAAAGCAGCGCTCCTCCGGAGTCAGAAAATCGGGTTTATCTTTCAGACTTTCAATCTGTTACCTGTATATTCCGCAGCAGAAAATGTGGAATTCCCGCTGCTGCTGCAGAAAATGGGCGGAGAGGCACGCCGAAAGGCTGTTATGGAGGCGCTGGAATGGGTAGGCTTGTCCGACAAGGCTAAATCGCGCCCGGCGCAGATGTCGGGAGGGGAGTGCCAGCGGGTTGCCATTGCCAGGGCCATGGTAAAGAAGCCGGAAATCGTGCTGGCCGATGAACCTACCGCTAATCTCGATGCCGAAAACTCTCATAACATCCTGAAAACCATGGTTAAGCTCAATCAGGAGCTGGGAACAACCTTCCTGTTTGCCACGCATGACGAAAAGGTGATCGGATATCTTCGCCGGATTATCCGGTTGTATGACGGCAAGGTTGCCTTCGATGAACTGGTCACAAAAATATAGGGGGATCCAGTCATGCTAACCCTAAAACTCGCTTTACGAAACCTGCTGGGTGCCGGACTCCGCACCTGGCTCAATGTATTCGTCCTCTCGCTGTCCTATGTCGTAATCATTTATATTCATGGGATGCTCGACGGCTGGGATGTGCAGGCGAAGTCTGATATGATGCACTGGCAAACCGGTCAGGGACAGCTCTGGCAGAAGAATTACGATCCGCTGGATCCTTTTACCCTGCAGGAAAGTTTTGCAACGATACCCGGGGAACTGATACCATCGGTTGAATCCGGCGACCTGGCCCCGGTGCTCATTACCATGGCCTCTTTTTATCCTGAAGGCCGGATCCAAAGTATTCTTTTAAAGGGGATCAGTGAAAATCAACAGGTTGTGGAGATTCCAACTGCCGCATTCAGTGGTGGCGGGGCAGATATTCCAGCCGTGATTGGCAAGCGGATGGCCGAAGCCAACAAAATCACGGTTGGCGACCTCGTAACGGTTCGGTGGAGGGATGCGAATGGAACTTTCGATGCTGCCGATGTCAGGATTGCTGCCATTTTCAACAGCAACGTTCCCACCATCGATGCCGGCCAGATCTGGATACCCCTGAGAAGGTTGCAGACCATGCTGAGTGCTCCGGGCAAGGCCACCTATTTCATCAGCAAGAAATCGGAGTTGCTGAACTATTCAGGCAGCGACTGGGTTTCCAAGGATCTTAAGTCGTTAACTGCGGAGATTGACCAGATTATCAAGACCAAATCCTTTGGAAGCAGCATTATGTATGTGGTCCTGTTACTCCTGGCTATGCTGGCCATATTTGACACTCAGGTGTTGACCATCTTCCGCCGTCAGCGTGAGATCGGAACCCAGATTGCCCTCGGGATGACCCGGTGGCAGGTGGTACGGCTCTTTACTGCGGAAGGTGCGATGAATGCCGTGCTGGCCGCCCTTCTTGCGGCAGTGTATGGAATTCCCTTCCTCGCATCACAGGCTGCCAGCGGCATTGCGATGCCTGCAACAACCGACACCATGGGACTGGCCATTGCCGATAAAATCTTCCCGGTTTACTCCCTGGGATTGATCGGAGTTACTATTGTTGTTGTGCTTGTCACCTCAACCATAGTAAGTTATATCCCTTCCCGAAGGATTGCCAAAATGAATCCAACCGAAGCTATAAAAGGTAAAATACAATGATACGATTCCTGTTTAAAGGACTGTTGCGCGACCGGCAGCGAAGCCTGCTGCCCGTAACGGTTGTATTTATCGGCGCCCTGCTGACGGTTTTCCTGCAAAGCTGGATGACCGGAATCCTGGGCGACATGATCGATTTCAACGCCAAGTTCTCTACCGGGCACGTCAAGGTGATGACGAAATCCTACTGGGACCGTGTTGAGCAGATGCCCAACGACCTGGCTTTAATCAACACTGCTCCCCTGATCGCAGGGCTGGAAAAGGAATATCCTGATGTAGAGTGGGTTTCGCGAATCCGGTTCGGCGGGCTGATTGATGCTCCTGATTCCTCAGGCGAAACTCGCGCACAGGGTCCGGCTGCCGGGTGGGGCATCGACCTGCTTTCCCCGAATTCCAGGGAGGCTGAGCGGCTGAATATTCCAAAATCAATGGTACGGGGCCGTATCCCTCAACAGGCGGGTGAAATTCTTCTCAGCGAGCAGTTTGCACAGAATCTCAAGGTGGGACCCGGAGATGCGGTTACGCTGGTGGGATCCACCATGCTCGGCGGCATGTCGCTTTACAACTTCACCGTGGCCGGTACCGTTTCCTTTGGCAGCAACGCGATCGACAGGGGGGCGTTCATTGCTGACCTGCAGGATGTGCGGATGGCACTGGATATGAATGATGCCGCTGGTGAAATCCTTGGATACTTCCGGACGGGAGTATTTGACAAGGAGCTGGCCTCAGGGATGGTATCGGGTTATATGGCGAAGGCCGATACTACGGATGAATTCGCGCCCATCATGGTTTCCCTGCGGGATCAGAACGGACTGAGTGCCATGGTTGATTATATGGACTACATGATCGGTATCGGCATCTTCATTTTTATCATGGCCATGTCAATTGTTTTGTGGAATGCCGGACTGCTGGGCGGACTTCGCCGCTATGGCGAGGTTGGCGTACGACTTGCGATGGGAGAATCAAAAGGCCATGTTTACCGTTCCATGCTATGGGAATCGGTCCTGATCGGGACTGCCGGATCGGTAATGGGAACCGCTCTCGGACTGATCCTGGCATATTGGTTGCAGAAAACCGGCATCGATATATCCGGAATGATGAAGAGCTCTTCCATGATGCTTCCATCTGTTTTCAGGACTGTGGTTACTCCGGCTACGTTCTATGTTGGATTTGTGCCCGGACTTTTTGCCACAGTCATTGGGACAGCTCTCGCCGGCATCGGGATATACAAACGGAAAACCGCACAACTATTTAAAGAACTTCAATAATGCGAAAACTATTGATCGGGATCGCAATGGTGCCGGGTATGCTCCTGGCCCAGAATCCCACAGCCACACAGATACTTGACCAGATCGATAAGAACATGGCTTCAAAAAGCCGAATTTTCACCGCCACCATGGTCGTTCATGCCGCCCGCGGGGAGCGGGTGATGGAGATGAAAATCTGGTCGGAGGGGGACAAGCGTTCGTTTACCGAGTACCTCTCACCCGCCCGCGAAAAGGGCACCAAGATGCTTAAGCTCGATGATCAGCTCTGGATGTTTTCCCCGTCGGCCGACCGGATCATCCAGATATCGGGCCATATGCTGAGACAGTCGGTGATGGGTTCCGACCTCTCATATGAAGACATGATGGATGACCGGAAGCTAACCGACGTTTATAATGCCGCGGTCATCGGAACCGAAGATTTCAGCGGCCGTCCCTGCTGGGTGCTTGAACTCAGGGCTAAAGGCGATGATGCCGCCTATTACCAGCGTAAAATGTGGATCGATACCGAACGCAGTATTCCCCTGAAAGAAGAGTGGTTCGCCAAAGGAGGTAAGTTGCTGAAACAGACTACCCTGAGTGATGTAAAGAAGATTCAGGGCAGATGGTTTCCCACGAAAGTGACATACAAGGATATGCTTAAAACAGGGGATGGTACTGAGTTTATCATGAATGAGATTCAGTTCGATGGAGCCATTCCGGAATCGATGTTCAGCAAGGCGGCGCTGAGATAAGATAGTAGCCGGTTGCCGGTTGCCAGTTACCAGTTAGGCCAGAACTGTCATCCTGGCGAAGGCAAGGATCCCATGCCTCGGAGCGTTGTCCTCCCCGCGAAAGCGGGGACCGCGTCCCTTGAAGCGCGGTACGCAATGGAGCCGGTCCCCGCTTTCGCGGGGATGACAAGTACTCTTGGGTAACCGGCAACCTCCTCTTAACCTTCAACCGTTTCACCGGTAATAATAAAACGCCTCAGTAGGTATGGCAACAAATTCCTGTCCGCTTTTTTTCCAGAGGAGCGAGAGACTGTTCCCGCCGGTTTTTTCGAAGAATGAAATACGGAGTGTGTGGAGGCCTTTTCCCAGGGCCAGGGTGGCTTCCCTGGTCGTGGCACCGTGCAGTCCGTCATGATTAATGGCCAGGCTGGAGCCGACATAAAGAAGGCTTCCGTCATCGGAGGAGAGTGCAAAAGTGTATACCCCATCCTCCGTAATGTTTAGAAAACCCTGATAATCGATTGCGAATTTTTCATCCTTTGACTGGTTTGCCAGGGTGAAATCTGTGGCGATACCAGTCATCTTTGGTGTCATTCCGTTAAAATCGGGCACTGTGTCCCAATCACCGCTATAGAGGTTATAAAGCAGACCTGGTTTTACCTGGGAAAGCACTCTTCCGGGTTCCGCGACTACCCGGGTAAAAACGGCGGTTTGTGCGGCCGAAACGGGCTGGCCTTCACGGAAGCAGGCGGCTTGTACCGTTGTAGTTTCGGCTAAGGAAAAGGGACCGGTATATTTTGGCGAATCCATGACAGGCTCGGATCCATCGAGGGTATAATGGATATCGGACAGTGTTTCATTCTTCGAAATGGTCACTTCGGTTTTGTCCGTAAAAATTGCTGCCGGTGCCCCGATTGTGGGAGCATCATAAACTTCGGGTTTTCCCTGAATATCGAGAACAACAACGGAATTAACCGCATCAGGTGCTGAAGCCGGCAGGTTGAGGAAAATATTGGCTCCTTCCCTCACAATAGTAAGCTCTTCCTGGGAGGCATCTGCAAGCAGGTAAGCCCGGATCGGCTTGCTTCCAAGGCCAGGAATCATTAATTTCTGATCAACAGGCCAATCAAACACATGCAGGTACAAACGGGTGCTTTCGGTCATGTTTTTCTGAGTGCATCGGCCCCATGACAAAGACCTGAAGGGGCTGGCCTGTGTTCCGTAAATCGATTCCCCGTTGGTTTTCATCCAGATTCCGATCTCCCTGAGCCGGTCGATGCTCTCCTGAGGGAATACGCCTTCTGATGTGGGCCCGATGTTGAGCAGGTAGTTGCCGCCTTTGGAGGCGATATCGGCCAGCATATGAAGAATTTCCCTGGTGGATTTGAAGTTCTTGTCGGCCTTGTTGTATCCCCAATGATCATTCATGGTCATGCAGGATTCCCAGTCGATCCCGGGAAGTCCCATGGCAGGAATCTCCTGCTCAGGGGTTCCGAAATCCCCTCCGAAAGTCTCGGATTCTGTCAGGCCAGCCATACCGGATCTTCCGGTGGTAACGCGGTTGTTAATAATAATATCGGGCTGAAGGCTTCTGACGTATTGATAAAGGTCTTTTCCGTACTCTTCCGTCCAGGTGTTCTCCCACTCGCCGTCGAACCAGAGGACTCCCAGTTTGCCATATCGGGTTAAAAGTTCTTTCAGCTGTCCTTTCATATAATTTATATAGCGGTTAAAATCAGCTCCTTCAGATGTGCGGGTTTTTTCCCAGGAACGCCTTGGTAAATAGTCGGGATGATGCCAGTCCATGATGGAATGATAGAAACAGAGTGTTATCCCCTCCTTCTTACAGGCTGTGCTGAGTTCTTTAAGGGCATCCCGGCCGAAGGGGGTTGCCATGATGTCGAATTCACTGACCCTGGAATTGTACAGGGCGAATCCATCATGATGCTTGGAGGTGATCACTATGTATTTCATGCCTGCGTCCTTAGCCATCCTGACCCAATCCATCGCATTGAATTTTACCGGATTGAACTGGCTAACGAACTGGTCATACTCTTCGAGGGGAATTTGTGCTGTTTCGCGGATCCACTCGGCATGATTTTTTGAACCGTTCCATTCGCCGGCCGGCACCGAGTAGAGGCCCCAATGGATGAACATGCCGAAGCGGGCTTCCCGCCACCATTCCATTCGGGAATCTTTCTGTACTTCAGTTTCTTTAAGAAAATCCACGTTTTTCTTCGGTCCGCAGCCGGCGGATACAAGAAGTGCAAGGGTCGAAAGGATGATAACGGGTTTCATATTGATAAGTTTAATATCAAAAATAGGGATTTATTCATCGGGATTTCGGGAATTGGATGCAAATTCGCACGATAAACCTGCATCCTATGATTTTAAAGCAGCCTGGTTCAAATAGCCTGTGGACCCGTAATTTTACTCTGCTAACCCTTTCATTGGTCCTGATATCCACGGCGTTCTACCTTCTGATGCCTACGTTGCCGGTCTATCTGCAGGAAGTTTTGCAGGCCAACAAGAAAGAAGTGGGTATCATCATGGCCATGTATACCCTGGCAGCGCTCCTGGTTCGCCCTTTTACCGGATTTGTTCTCGATACCTATGGCCGTAAAACCCTCTTCCTGATCTCCATTGTACTGTTCTCCATTCTTTTTTTCCTCTACCCGGTTTCGGCGGCTATTCTTCCGCTGATGATCCTGCGCTTTCTGCACGGACTTAACTGGGGTGCTGCAACGACTTCCGGTTTCACACTGGTTGTAGATTTTGTGCCTTATGAAAAGCGGGGCAGGGGGATCGGTTATTTCGGTCTCTCTTTTACCATTGCCATGTCGATCGGGCCCGTTCTGGGGATTAAATTGATGCAGACCGGCAGTTTTACGATGGTTTTTCTGATCGCAGGTGTGATTTCATTCCTGGGTGCGGGAGCATCCCTCCTGCTGTCCTATCCCCGGTTTGACCGACCGGAAAGAAGGACATTCAGCTTTAAAAAGCTTATCGCAAAACAATCGCTCCCGGTTTCTGCAAACATGATGATTCTGGCGGCCACGAATGGCGGGATCATCACTTTTGTTACCCTTTATGCGAAGGAGATCGGACTGAATCACCTGACGGGATGGTTCTTTTTCGTGATGGCTGGAGGAACGGCACTTACGCGAGTCTTTTCCGGCAAGCTTTTCGACAAGTATGGCCCAACACTGATATCGGTTTTCGGAATACTCGCCGTGTCGGGCGGGATGATGCTGCTTTCACAGATTCCCATTCCATTTGGGTTTCTGGCCGCAGGATTCACAGTGGGTATCGGTTTTGGGGTGATTTTTCCAACCCTCCAGACTATGGCCAACAATGTGGTTCACCGCGACAGGAGAGGCGCCGCAAATTCCACCTTTCTTACGGGGCTTGATCTGGGAATTGGCATCGGAGCCGTCCTTACCGGCATTTTTGCAGGGCGCATGGGGTTATCCTGGACCTATGAAATGTCTTCACTCTTTGCCCTCGGCGGACTGCTGTTCTTTTTGCTGTTCAGCCTGCCGCATTACAGCAGGAACAGGATAGCGGAATGACTTGTATGGGCGCATGGCGTGCGCCCGGGCTGCAGCGTTTTTTCGTGACGCGTGACGCGTGATGCGGAAGACACTGTCATCCCGACGAAAGTCGGGATCCCATGCCTCGCAGCTCCTGTCAGGAGATTCCGGCTTTCACCGGAATGACAGCCTTGCCGTACAGGCCGGCCTCAGTGCCGGCCTAACCAGTAACCAGTAACCAGCAACAGACGCATGTATGCGTCTCTACAATTTTCCTATCTTTGATAAACGTATCTCATACACTAATTGCCAAATCTTATGAAAAAACTCCTTACCCTCCTCGTTTTTTTTATGTGTTTTGTATCGATTAAATCGCAGGAAACCAATAAGTTGATTGTTGATACTCAAAAGAAGGACATCAGGATTAACAAAAACATTTACGGTCATTTTGCAGAGCATCTGGGCCGTTGCATTTACGATGGCATCTGGGTGGGACCGGATTCTAAGATTCCCAATGTGAACGGGTACCGCAAGGATATTCTTGATGCTTTAAAGGAGATGAAAATCCCCGTACTGCGGTGGCCTGGCGGTTGTTTTGCCGATACCTACCACTGGAAGGACGGAATCGGGCCGAAAGAGAAGCGGTTGAAAATGATGAATTATCACTGGGGCGGGGTAGTCGAAGACAATACGTTTGGAACGCATGAGTTCCTGAATCTTTGTGAAATGCTTGGTTGTGAACCTTATATTTCTGCCAATGTGGGTAGCGGATCCGTTGTTGAGATGACCGACTGGATCGAATACATGAATTCCGATAAGGATGTTCCGATGGCGAACCTGCGGCGGCAGAACGGCCGGGAGAAACCCTGGAACGTGAAATATATCGGAATTGGTAATGAGAGTTGGGGTTGTGGCGGGAGCATGACTCCGGATTACTATGTGAACCTCCTTAGAAATTATTCCGAGATGGCCGGCATTTATGGTCAGTGGAAGTTGTACCAGATCGGATGCGGGGCCAACGGTGCCGACTACAACTGGACGGATGTATTAATGAAACAGAAGCCCGGAAGCATGAGCGGACTGTCACTGCACTATTACACCATTGCAGGTGCTGGCTGGGGCAATAAATCGGCGGCCACGGGATTTGAAAAGAAATACTATTTCTCAGGTCTGGAAAAAGCATTGAAGATCAATGAGCTGATTGAAAAGCACAGCCAGATTATGGATAAATATGATCCGCAGAAGCGAATCGGTTTGATGGTGGATGAGTGGGGAATCTGGACCGATGTTGAGCCCGGAACCGAGCCCGGTTTTCTGTTTCAGCAGAATTCCATGCGGGATGCCCTGATTGCCGCAGTTACCCTCGACATTTTCAATAATCATGCCGACCGGGTAAAAATGGCCAATATTGCACAGACTATTAACGTTTTACAGGCTGTTATCCTGACGGAAAAGGAGAAAATGGTCCTTACCCCAACCTATCATGTTTTCAAAATGTACAGCGCCCATCAGGACGGAAAATTGCTGAATGGAAAGCTGATATGCGAGGATTATGAGATGGACGGTAAGAAGATTCCGGCTTTGTCCGGCTCGGTTAGTGAAGATACCAACGGAAATATACACCTCACACTTTCTAACCTGAACCCCGATAAAGAAATCACACTTTCTGTAGAACTGGTAGGCAAGACTTTTGAGAAGGTTAATTCTGCCACTGTTCTTACTGCCCCGGAATACAATTCCTATAATTCCTTCGATAAACCGAATACGGTGAAAACCGTTGATTTCAAGGGATTCAAAAAGACCGGCGCTACGGGCTTGCAGGTAACACTGCCGGCTAAATCTGTGGTGGCGGTGGAGGTGAGGTAAGGCTGGTTGCCGGTTGCCGGTTAGGCCGGCACTGAGGCCGGCCGGTACGGCTGGGCTGTCATTCCGGCGAAAGCCGGAATCTCCTGCCTGGAGCTTCGAGGGAGGAGATCCCGACTTTCGTCGGGATGACAGGAAGGGACGGAATCTGGCCAGAGCGGCCTCGAACCCCGAATCCCGAACCTCGGACCTCGGACCTTGAACCCAAAAACTAAAATCCATAGGATCACGGGTTGCGCCTCACGGTTCACCCGTCACGATCTTATTAAAATGGCACCTGCGCAACCTCAGATTGCCATAGTCCCATTCATGCAGTCCACCACCCTCGCAAAATTTGTATTCGCTGCAGATGGAGCATTCATGGATCCGGTTCCAGGAGCGGTTTCGGAAGGGGCGGAACTGCTTTTCCCACACATCGTTAAAATCATCCTGGTAAATGTTTCCCTGGACAAGTGTTCTATCGATATTCGGACAGGCTGAAATGGATCCGTCGGCCAGGATAGACCCGATATGAACCCCGGCCCTGCAGAAGAAAAATCCCTCCCGGGCAACCCCTTCGTAAGGTCCGATATAGGCTTCGCAGCTGAACGATGCCTCGGGGACCTCCCTGTTTTTCCGGTTTTCCCTGATGAAATGCATCAGTTTTTTTAATTCCTCCCCATCCAGCTGTAATTCAGGTTCATTTGCAGCCCGGCCTATCGGACTGATGGTAAAAAGTCTCCAGTTCCGGATACCTGTTTCGGCAAGCTCATTTTGGATACCCTCTAAATGGTGAATGGTCCTTTTATTGACACAGGTAACAACATCGGAATTAAGCCTGCCCTGGCGTGCAACCAGCCGGATGGCTTCAAGCGCCCTTCGATGGCTGTCGGGATTGTTGCGCAGCCAGTTATGATCGTCTGAGAGTCCGTCGAGGCTTACCGTGACGGCGCCGAGGCCGGCATTGACAAGCTGGTTTAACCGGTCAGGGGTTAAGGCATACCCATTGGTTACCATGCTCCACCGGAAACCTTGTTCTCGAAGCCTGAAGCCAATTTCGGCCAAATCCTTACGCAGCAAGGGTTCGCCTCCGGTGAGTACCACCGTAATGTTGGCGGGAGGATGAACTTTTGCAATCCGTGCGGTTGTACCGAGGAAATCCTCAGCCGGCATGTCCGGTATGCTGGAATTGGTAAGGCAATCGGAACCGCAATGGAGGCAACTCAGGTTGCACCGGAGCGTGCATTCCCAAAAAAGGTAGCGGAGCGGATGGAGAGCAGATTCGTTTTTCCTGAAGCGGCGGAAGGTGTTCAGCAGAATCCGCTGCTTAACTGTGAGGCCGGCCGACAAACCGAATCAGTTTAATTCGATCCTGAGATCAATAGATTCGATTGTTTCGGGCACAGTTATCACGGTATCTTTAGCCTGATAAACTCCGTTCAGCGCGCCATCGGTATCGGTAACCGAGATCCGGTATTCCGGCTGGCGTTCGGTGTACAGCATGAAAGTGCCGTCGGAAGCTGTTTCTGTGTACTGTCCATTGGACGGAACGCTGACTTTTATACCCTGAATCCCTTCCTTTGTAGAGCCCGAAACGACCTTCCCCTGTACCAGCAGATCGAGGCCAAAATCCTGAGGCGTGCCGTAGCAGGCCTGAAAAGTAAACATGATCCCCGACAGGCTGAAGATGCCGAAGATCGTGCGGAAGAGGTTGTTACGGCGGAAGAAGCCCCGGGCTGAAACCACGGGGTTATTGATATCTGCCGAACCTGACTGGTGGTTTTGTAAATTTTTCATAAGACTTACATTTATAAGACCTGTTGGTCCGGCCACTCAACCGCCATGCCGGTTGCCTTGTCGACCGACATCCGGGCATTGACTGACCGTAAGTATTTTCCCAAAGTTACGGACAAATCTTTTACAATTATGGCACCTGGGAATAATAGAATCGATGAATTGCCGGTTTATGTCCATTTTGCAGGGCTCTCATAGGCTCCGATTTCCGGAGGAGGTATTTCTTTATCAGGGTATGGAAAAGAGAGTAAAGTTTTTTTGTGGAATTGCTGCCTTTGCTTTCCAGCATTCCGTAAAAGGTTTCAAGGCTGTCGCGCTGAAAATGCAGGATGGATTCCAGCTTGTCTGAGTCGGTATAGAATCCGCAGTGAAAGTTCCTTTCCGCAAAAGCTGCCTCAGGAAAATCCAGCTTTTTGAGACCCTTGATCCTGAAGGCATTGGAGAGAAATTCCCGGTAAGTAGTCCGGCAACCCCCTCCACCTGATAAATTGAATACCTGACCGCGGATGCTGTCCTGATGATAGATGGCCTCAACCAGGGCAAATCCGGTATCGCGTGAAGTGGCAATTTCCAGGCTCGTATCCAGGGGCATGTGAAAAAACAAGGGATCCAGTCGGGCATCCGGGCTCATGATGGCTGAAAGCCTGAAAACAGCCCAGTTTAGCCTGGATTGACGGATCATCTTTTCGGCCCGGATTTTCGTTTCCGCGTAATAATCCCCTTCGCTTGGCAGGAGTGGATCCTCTGCCGTGATCCAGGGATTATAGACCCGGTCGCCATAAACCGAAATCGAGGAGGTAAAAAGCAAAAATGCATCGGGAGAGTTTTTTTCCAGTGATCTTACCAAAACTTTTGTCCCCCCGATATTCACTTTCTCGGCCAGATCAGGTTTCAGATCGGCAAGCGGCGGAATCACAGCAGCCAGATGTATGACAAAGTCAATGTTGGCTGTGGCCCGGTCGACGACTTCCCTGTCAAAAATATTGCCGGTTATAATCCTGAATTCATTACGGTATGGCTTGAGCTTCCTCAAAATATCCGGACTGTTTTTGTCAAGGACCGTAACTTCGTACCATGTTTTATGCTGATAGAGCTCGCGCAATACCTCAAGGCCTACCGATCCGGCACCGCCGGTGACCAGCACCCGCTTTCGGGTGGTCAATTCGCTTAATTCCTCTAAAGTCATTGTTTTTCTATAAATGATAAGGTGAAGAATTCTTCTTTAACTGCTTTATTCAGACTGATCTGATCCATATTCATTTCGCTGAACCTGTTGTTTTTCAGATTTTTGATCACCATATGGGTGACAAAATACTTCTGGGTTGCCGGATCCAGGAGTTTGATTCCGGTAAAGTACATTTCCTTGAAGGGAGTATTGGAAGCATCCAGAAAGACGACTTTACGGGTTATGTAATCTTTTTTGCCAATCCAGGTGACCTTGGAAGAAATTCCATAGTCAGTAGCAATCTGCGGGTTTGCCGGCAACATTATTATTTTCCAGCATTCCTGCTGATCAACCGACTCGGTTCCATCCAGGGTATAGGTGAAATCATCGATATTGCCCACTGCCAGATCGGAGTTCGAAAACTCAGAACCCATAAAGCTTTTGGTTTTCTCCGACGAGACAATCTTTCTTGATTTTCTGAGTGCCGGCATGTACACCCACATATCGTCTTCCTTTTTATCATAGTCGAAAATCAGCATTGAGGTTCCCTTCACATCGGCCGGAGCCAGAAAAACAATGACACGCTTTTCGGTCCCGTCTGGAAAAGTTCTGGAAGCCATTGTGGTTTCCCTCACCCGGGTATTTCCCTTACCATCATGAATCTCGAGTTTAGTCCGGGACTCAAGTCCCGATACTTTCGCCTGATCGCGTGATTTCTTCATTATCTCATTCGCATTGGGTTGGGCGGCCAGACTAAGGGCAGACGCGGCCAGCAGGGTGATCATCAGGATAGTTTTCATTTTATATGTATTTAGTATCAAAAGTGGGCGACCACCGGTCGCCCGTACCGGCACGTTGACGGTCGTCAGTCATCGGTCGTCTGTCAACCATAAATTTCGGCGTCCACACCATCATAATCGCCGGAACAATAACCAATGCCCCGATCAGGCAGATAAATATGGAAACGAACATCATCAGGCCGAAAAACCGTATCGGACTGAAAGAACTGAATATCAATGGAGTAAATCCTATCATGACAGCCAGGGCGTTGAACGTTATGGCCTGACCGGTTGTGAAAAGCGTTTCAATTATTGCCCTTGCCTGGGAACGGCCCGCCGCCATTTCGGCACGCTGTCGCCAGAGGTACTGAACCGTATAATCGACACCACAACCAATCATTACCGAGGTGATCAGGGTGGTAGCCGGATCGAAAGGAATACCAACCCAGCCCATTATGCCGAACAGGACGATGCAGGCAGTTCCCAGTGGGAAGAGCACCATTAGACCCGCCCTCCAGGCTTTAAAGATCCACATCGCCAGCAGACAGACAATCAAAATCGCCAAGGCAGTAGACCGCCACTGGCCTGTTACCAGGCTATCCGTCATTTCTGCGGATATGAGACCGATACCTCCGATCCGGGCAACCATCGGATCCTCCCGCGTCATTTCCCGGATCTTTTTTACCAGGCTTAGAACCGTTGAACTTGAGGCATCATTAATCCTGATCACCATCTGGGCGTTTTCATAATTGAAATCAACCAGTTGCTCAAAATCAGCCGGATCCCCGTTCATACTGTAAAGCTCGATGTACTGAGCAACCCCGTCGCGGGTTTCGGGTATCTTATTGTATCCGGGATCCTCCGGATCGAGAAGCGATTTGCTCATCAGTTTGATAACTGAGGCGATCGAAATAACCTGACCGACCCCTTTTTCATTTTTCAGGGTCGACTCATATTGATCCATTCGTCCAAGCAGGGCAGGATCCTTAATATCACCTTGAAACTGAATGGAAAGGGTTTGAGAGCCTCCAAAATTCTTGTCAATCATCGACGATGTTTTCCGTATCGGATCTTTTTTTGAAAAGAAATTAATGGTGTTCCCCTCCACTTTAAGTCTGATCATACCTGCTCCGATTATCAGGGTGATAAGTACCGTGATCAGCAGAACTGTTTTTGGTTTATTAGTAATCAACACGCCGGTTTTACACAGGAAATGCTCAAGAGGGCTGATATGCGGCTTATTGTTTGTGATGCGTGTCGTTGATTTTGGTAAAACAGCCAGGAATGCAGGAATGTAGAAGAGGCTCAGGATCAGCGCCCAGGCAATCCCGATGGCGGCAAGGAGCCCAACTTCCCGCGCCGGAACAATAATATGTGTGAGCAAGGCCAAAACGCCGGCAATGGTGGTGAGTGCGCATACCAGAATGGGTTTATTCAGTGCCTCGGACAATTTCTTCAACAAATGAGTTTTCCCGATTTCCGGTTCACGTTTCAGAATCTCCTGGTATCGGTTTACGAGATATATTCCGTAATTATTCCCGATAGCAATCATCATGATGGGTAAAAGGACCGTTACCAAAGAAAATTTCCATCCTAAAAGTGGAATAAGCCCTACGGTGACCAGGACAGACATCAGAACAACCGACAGTGGCAGAAGAACTCCCTTTAGATCGCGGAAAGAGAGGCCCAGAACCAGCAGTATGAACAGGAAAGCCAGCGGCAGCAGAATCTTGATGTCATGCAATATATTGTCGGTGATGGATTGTCCAACAACCGGATACCCACCAAGATAGACCGGTTCTCCACCGGGATGTTTTAGAATAATGTCTTTAACGGCAACCATGAGCTCCTTGTCGTTGGTTTCTTTCTGAACGGAACCGATAATAGCTGTAAGTGTAAAATCATGCGAGAGCACGACTCCCATTACCATATCATTTGCGGCAAGAGATTTGCGTGTGGCTTCCTTTTCCTCTTCATTCCGCGGAATGCCGGGCAGGGCAGGATCTACAATCATGGCTCCATTCTGGCCCTTTATATCCTTCATGGTGAACAGTGACAGGGTCCGCTCGATCTCGGGCAATTGAGAGAATTCCGACTCAATGTTCTGAAGCCGTAAAAGTGTGGAATCAGCCAGTATATCCGTATTCTCCAGAATCACGATGATCATATCGCTCCCACCGAACATATCCTCGATCTGGTCTGTATTGATTTTGGATTCCATGGAAGCCGGTATGAGGCCTTCAACTTCAGCATCGATTGTTATACGGGGAATAGCCAGGGCAAAGCCAATGGCGATGAACCAGGAAACGATAATTATGAGCCAGCGGTAACGGTAGGTGAAGTTTGCCATTCTAGTTCTTATATCGGACGATCATTTCAAGGTTGTTCTCACCATCTGTCAGTGTTACAAGGCATCGCTTGAAATCAGGACATTTTAGCAGCGGTTTCACGTTGTTAGCAAAGCCATAACCCTCCTGCGGGATGCCCAGAAAGTTGTAATCCATCCCCCCTGAATTGTTTTCATCATCCAGCAGGCTGATGGCGTAGGTTCCCGGATCCAGGTCGGTGATTGTGGTTTGCAGATTGCCGTCGCGGAGGGAATCTTTTGTTAAAATATACGTCCGGAAAGGATGATAGGGGAATTGATCCTCCGAAGCGCATACCGAAATCCGGACCACACCCATAGTATTACGGATGTTGATCAATCCGATACGGATTTTAGGATGGTCCATTGTGAAAGACAGGAGTAGTACACAGAGTGCAATTAAACCAGCAGTTTTCATTTATCAATTCTGGTTAAAAATTTATTCTGATCTCACAAAAAGGTCCGTTGAAAACCTTGCGGATCCAATTGAAACGGGTGTAATCGCCGCCTTCATAATATTGGTATCCGATTTCCGCCCGTACACCGTCGGAAATATGCCAGGTGACCTTTGGATAAAGCAGGTATTCGCTGGTTGATATGTTATAGAGCGCATTGACCTCCAGTTCCAGCGTTTCATGAAGCAGGGTCAATGACGGGCGGACCATGACTGTATGGCTCCATTCGTTAGTCTGGTCGAACAGCACGCGGTTGTAATTACCTATCTGACCGGTCAGCATGGGACCCAGGTAGGGCCACAATGAAGAATCGGCAAGCATGGCCGGATCGAATGCTGCCGGAGGGTCCGCAGGTGTGAACCCCGGAATGAATTTCCCGTTGTAGGAGGCAATCAATCTCAGGGGACCGAATTCCCGGTCCAGACTCAAAACCCACTGGATTTCCTCTGCAGGCAGCAAAGGATCAGGTTCTTCTGATACTATCGGCTTTTTCCAGGCGAACTCACCGCGCAAACCGGTTTTGAGGATAATTGTTGCAAAGTCGGCACCCAGGGTCTGCTGGCGGAACGGAACCTGGTACAGGCTAAGGCTGAAATCAGTAAAGGGGGGATTGGGAAGTGCTCCTGGCCTGAGTACCGGCATCGGGTCATATCCGGAGAACCAGGAAACGGATCCTTCAGCGGCGCTGAGGATCAGGTCGAGTTTTGCCGCAACGGTGCTCTTGTCCCAGATATATCCGGGGTGGGTTGGTGATTCAATCGTTACAAAATCAGGCATGTCAACCAGGTCGAACCGGTAGTTGGAGGGTATATACCATGGTACGACATCAGCCTCGATGATCAGGAAGGACCAGGGTTTGAGGCGGCCTCTCAGCATGAAGTTACCCAGCCGCATATCATCCGGATCGGAGGAGCGGACAAAATAGTTCTTTGGCGTCAGGTTGTCGGTCGGGTTAAAGCCATCGGCCCGGCCCCAGGAGGAAATCTGCTTGCCGGCACGCAGGTCGAATTTGCCCAGATAGAGATCGGCATAGGCTTCCCTGACGTCAATTTCCGTAAAGGCTTTCCCGAATTCCGCTCCGGTGCGGAAACGGATGTCGGCAAAAGCCTGACCGCGGGCACCGCTGGTTGCTTTCATCCGCAAGGCGGTCTCGCTGTACAGGCTGTGCAGAAGAGGATCGGTTTCCTTATTGAGTCCGATGTAGCCGGCAGCCCGGGTATAACCTGATAATATCATCTGGGATGTATTATTCTTACCGGTGTTGTTCAAACCGGATTCAAATAGCCCTTGTGTTTTCGCCGGAAGGAATAGGAGAATGCAAGCCAGTAATGCGAAAAAAAAACGGAACATGGTGGTTTTTTACCCGAAGGTAATCCCTGACCGATTAGCAATCGACCTGACTTGACGGGATGCATAATCCGGACGTACAGGTTAAGTGGGATGGACGGTCAATCTGCAGTCAACCAGCGTTTAAGGTTGATTACTCAATTCGGCCAACCGACTTGAGATATTCGGATGGAGTAAACCCGGTTATCCGTTTGAAGACGGAATTGAAGGTGGATTTTGAGTTAAATCCGCAATCGTAAGCGATGGACAGGAATGTGTAATCCTTGTTTCGGGGGTCGACTACCTTTTCCATGAAGATTTTAACCCTAAGTTCGTTGATGTAGGTATAAAAGTTTCTGCCTATTTCCGTATTTAAAGCCTGGGTTAGATGGTGCCTTGGCACTTGCAGTTCCTCCGCAACTTCCGCCAGTGATAGCTCCGGATGCAGATAAAGCTGCCGGGTTTCCATGAGGGTGTCCATTGCCTGGGCTAACCTTCGGAGGTCTTCGGGGTGCAAGCCCGATTTGGCATATTTAGATGTGCCAATGTCAGGGGTTTTTTCCGGACTTTTTTCCCTGTAAATACCTGCCTGCCGGTGTCCATAGAAGCTGAAAGCATAGGAGAACAGGGTGAGTCCTGTAAAGGAGAAGATTTTTGGATCAAAAGGCAGCTTGATTACGAGCATCTGGATACCTGACGAGAGAAAGGTCAGGGCATACGAAGCATAAACGGTGATTGAAATGAAAAGTAGCCAGGTCAGGGTGATTTTGCTTGAACTGTAAGAAAACTCCTCGCGGATTACTTTCCTGTGGTGGGTGAGAAGTATATACGAGAGAGCGCTGTACGTGGTAAAAGAGCAAAAAATAAGTAATTCATAGATGATTCGGGCGATTCGGGTAGGGTGAGCCCAGATTGGCAGCCTGACGGATTCATCCGGACTGGTGCGGAAGAGAAATGCAAGTCCGAGGAAAAGGATAAATGGCCCGAAATGAAGCAGGTCCCACCACCTCCACCGGGGTGCCTCTGAAATCAGTGTCCGCACGTACAGATAGAGAAACGGCCCATACACAAAGGGTACCACGAGAAAAGGAATCTGGTACGGTAGGTGATCCAGCCAGGTCAGCTGCAGCAGGGCCAGAATCATTTCCAGGCCGATAAGGAACAGCCATGCAGATAAATACCTGTCAGCCAATGACTGCGGCCGCCGGGTTGCAATCACCAGGCCCCCGAAGATCGATTGGGCAATGCCAATGTAGAGGACGGGTTCGAGCATAAGTCAAATCAGGTTATTGGCTTATCGCCCCGCTTCCGATAAGTTCCTCCCCGTCATGCCAAACGGCAAACTGACCGGGAACAACGGCGCGCTGGGGTATATCAAATTTAATATAAATTCCTTCTTCTTTCCGGATGATTTCTGCGGATTGCAGTTCCTGCCGGTAGCGGATCCTGGCCAGAGTCCGTCGGTTTTCTCCCGGTACCATCGCCAGATCAGGCCGGATCCAGTGTATTTCCGGATTTTTTACCAGCAGCGCCTGCCTGAAAAGCAGGGGATGTTCCTGGCCCTGACCCACATAGATGATGTTGTTTACGATATCGGTGGCCAGGATGAACAAGGGTTCTTCTTTGCCGCCAACGTTCAACCCTTTGCGCTGGCCGATGGTATAGAAATGAGCCCCCTGGTGTTTTCCGATCTGAACACCCATATCGGGAGTCAGTTCGATCGGCCTGGCGAGCTCTTCAACCGTGCTGCCAACCGGGGGCAGGAATATTTTCTTAGGAATTTCGATGATCCGGCCCTGTTTTGCCTCCAGTTTCTGCTGAAGAAATACCGGAAGATCAACTTTCCCAACAAAGCAGATGCCCTGGGAATCCTTCCGTTCGGCGTTTGCCAATCCCTGCTCCCGGGCGATGTCGCGTACTTCCGGCTTGGTCAGTTCGCCAAGCGGGAACATCGCACGACTCAGTTGCTGCTGGTTCAGCTGGCATAGAAAATAGCTCTGGTCCTTATTTTTATCGAGCCCGGCCAGAAGACGGTAAACAGGTCCGGCCGGAGTATCGGCCTCATTGACGCGGGCATAATGACCGGTTGCAACCTTTTCGGCTCCCAGCTTAATGGCTTCTTCAACAAAGGCGTCGAATTTAATTTCACGGTTGCAGAGAACATCCGGATTCGGGGTGCGTCCTGCCTCATATTCCCTAAAAAGGTAATCCACCACACGGGCGCGGTATTGATCGCTCAGATCCACTTCGTGAAAGGGTATTCCGATTTTGTTGGCTGTCATTTTAGCGAACAGAACATCGTCTTCATAGCTACATTCGGCGGAGATCAATCCGGTTGTATCATGCCAGTTCCGCATGAACAGGCCCACCACATCGTAACCCTGATTTTTCAGGAGCCACGCTGCCACGGCGGAATCAACCCCACCGGAAATGCCGACCACAACACGTTGTTTCATGGGGCAAAGGTAGGAAATTGTTACCGGTTGCCGGTTACCGGCTACCAGTTACGCTGGTGCACTTGTCATCCCCGCGAAAGCGGGGATCGTGTCCCGTTAAGTTCTGTACGCTATGAAACCGGTCCCCGCTTTCGCGGGGATGACAAGTGAGTCACGGATCAAGTCTCACGTGTCACGAAATCTGACGTACCGGTGCTCATCAACCACCTTGCCGTTCTTCAGTACGGCATTCTTATGAATGGCTTCGAGGTGAAAGCCGCATTTCTCCAAAACCCTTGCAGATGGAAGGTTATAGGCGAAAAGGTCGGCATAGATCCGGGTTATATCGGGGTAAAATGTGAAGATATGGTCAACCAGCAGTGTGACTGCCGTGCTCACAATCCCACGTCCCCAAAAAGCCTCCGACAGCCAATAGCCGATTTCGCAATTGCTCCGGTACACGTCTGACAAAAAATGAGCGCCAATTCCGCCAACTGCCTCACTATCAACCTCAATGGCCAATAGTAGGTTGTGTTTCTCTTTCAAAGCCATGTCGAGCCAATCTCTGCCCGAATCTGCCGTGTAGGGAAACGGGAACGCATCCCTGAGATTTATCCAGATATTGAAATTATTGGCATGCTTCAACAACGAAGCCAAATCGTCCTCTTGCCAGGATCGCAAAACTATATTGTCTGATTTAAGTCTCATTTCCCTATGCCCCTATGCCCCTATGCCCTTGTGCCCCTATTCAAGGTAAGTGTACCCGTATAGTCCCGACCGGTACGTTGACAGGAACTCTTTCCCCTCTTCAGCCGAAATGATGCCGCTCTTAACGGAGGAAGTTACCCAGGTTTCAACGGTTCGTACCATTTTTTTCGGGTTATACTGAACGTAGTCGAGGACCTCGGCAACGGTTTCACCATCAATGATCTGGTCGATGTAATATCCTTTGCTGTCGACGGAGACGTGTACTGCATTGGTGTCGCCAAACAGGTTGTGAAGGTCGCCCAGGATTTCCTGATAGGCGCCGACGAGGAAAACTCCAATATAGTAGGGCTCTTTTGAGTTCAGGGAATGGACCGGGAGGTAATACGAAAGGTTCCGGGTTGAGATGAAATTATCGATCTTGCCGTCGGAGTCACAGGTAATATCCTGAATGGTTGCCGCCCGGTCGGGGCGCTCATCCAACCGATGAATTGGAATTATCGGAAATATCTGGTCAATAGCCCATGAATCAGGCAGGGATTGAAACAGGGAAAAGTTGCAGAAGTATTTGTCGGCCAATAGTTTAGGTAGCAGAACCAGCTCCTCGGGAATATGCTTTAGCTCGCCGGTCATCTGATAAATCTCTTTTGCAATCGACCAGAAGAGGCGCTCGATCTGTGCCCGGGTTTTGATATCGAGGAGGCCAAGGCTGAACCTTTCGAGTACTTCTTCCCGGATTTGCTGGGCATCATGCCAGGTTTCCAGCATGCGGGGCTGGTTGAGCAATTCCCATGAGTCATAGAGTTCCCTCACGAGTTCATGAACATCGGGTCCCAGCTCTTCGTCGTCATCCCAGGCCGGGATTGAAGCTGTTTCAAGTACCTCGAACACGAGTACTGAGTGGTGTGCCGTAAGCGACCGTCCGGATTCCGTGATAATGTTTGGATGGGGAATATCATTCTTGTCAGAGGCATCAACCATGGCGAAGGTTGCATCGTTCACGTACTCCTGAATGCTGTAGTTGACGCTGCTTTCGCTGTTTGAAGAGCGTGTGCCGTCATAGTCAACTCCAAGTCCTCCGCCAATATCGACAAACTCAACATTGAAGCCCCTTTTCCGAAGCTGGACATAGAACTGGGAGGCTTCCCGGAGTGCCAGCTTGATCCGGCGGATCTTCGTCACCTGGCTGCCGATATGGAAATGAACGAGCTTCAGGGCTTCGGTCATTTTGTTGCGCTCCAGGTACTCCAGTGCTTCGATGAGTTCTGAGGAGGTAAGTCCGAATTTGCTGACATCACCGCCGGAATCCTCCCATTTTCCGCTTCCGGAGCTCGCAAGTTTGATACGTATTCCGATATTTGGCAGGATCTTGTGCTGCCGGGCGATCTTAGTAATCAGCTTGAGTTCGTTGAGTTTTTCAACCACGATATAAATCCGTTTTCCCATCTTCTGCGCCAGGAGAGCCAGCTCGATGTAATCCTCGTCCTTATATCCGTTGCAGATGATCAGCGAATCCGTATCGGTATTTATGGCAATAACGGCATGCAATTCGGGTTTGGATCCCGCTTCAAGTCCGATATTGAACTTTTTCCCATGATTGACTATTTCTTCGACAACCGGACGCATCTGGTTGACTTTAATCGGATAGATGATGAAATTCTGTGCTTTGTATTCGTATTCTTCAGCGGCCACCTTGAAGCAGCTAGACATGATCTCAATCCGGTCATCGAGAATGTCAGGGAACCGTATCAGCATGGGTGCCGATACATCCCGAAGCTGGAGTTCATCTATCAGCTCTTTCAGGTCGACCTTAACTCCCTTGGCTTTAGGGGAAACAACGACATGACCTTTTTCATTGATAGAAAAATAATTGATACCCCAGCCGTTGATATTGTACAATTCGGCGGAGTCTTCGATGCGCCATCTTCTCATTATTCTAACTTGTTATGAGGCAAAAAGATAAATCTAATCAGCAAAACAGGCCGCTAATTTACGAGTTCCTGTTAAGTTATAAAAGATCTGTCTAACAATAAGAATAACGATTCCGGATTGAAACAGGGATACCTAAAGGTTTACACGGCCAGACCCCCTGATAAGTCGTAACAGGATGGCGATGATTGCGATGACCAGCAGAATGTGAATGATTGAGCCTGCATTAAACGCAAAGAAACCGAGTGCCCATAATATGAGAAGTACAATTGCGATGATATAGAGTAAATTGCCCATGACTTAAATATTAATTGATTGAAATAGAGACGTAGAAATTGATCACACCGTTATGAGCATCGGGGAAAATATAGGTGATACCCATGATTGTTTTTTCCTTGCCTACAGTGGACAGTCCGTAACTGTACCGGCCTCCCAGGCTGATACCCCCGATATCAATACCGGTTCCAACTGCAAAACCCGCATCCAGACGGTTGTAATCCTTAGTATTTATATTGCTTTCAAAGTCAAAGAGATTGACATTTGATTCGTTTGAGACTTTTCCGCTTACCAGGAAGGCGGCATAAGGGCCAAAGTGGACATTAAAATTCCTGGCAAAGTTGACAACAAAAAGGAGTGGTATTTCGACATAGTTCAGGTTGAAGAGGGCAGTCCCGTCAATTAAGGTACCATTGTATGTTACCTTTGAACCCTTGGTGGCGAAATTGATTTCAGGTTGGACAGCAAGGCCATTGAAAATGGTTAATTTACCGAAAAGCCCGACATTGAAACCCGTAATCATCCGGTTGTAATCAGCATCTGCCGTGTATAAGTTTGCGAAGTTTACTCCGCCTTTTACACCAAACCGAGGGGTTTTTAATTCATTCTTATTTTGAGAAAACCCGGCATTCTGAACTGCGCCAAACAGCAGCAGTACTGCAACTATCAGGGTTATTGTTTTTTTCATGAGATAGAAGTGAATTAGTTAGTAACACATAAGCCAAAGCTATTCGTAACCGCATTTTATCACGGTCTGGATCATTTTGAAACGACCGTTCGGGTTAACAAAATTCGGTGCATGAGCCGGGATCACTATTGATTCACCTGTAGCCAGGAGATTTGACTCCCCATTTATCACAATATCAGCCTGTCCGTCAATGATTTGAACAAAAGTGTCGAAGGGAGTTGTTTTTTCGCCCAATCCTTCGCCATTGTCAAAAGACATCACAGTGATATTCCCTGTTGATTTTTTCAAAATTGTTTTTATGACCACGGAGTTTGCTATATATTCGATTATTTCAACAGTTATGTGAACTTTCGATTTTTCAAGTTCTGCAGTATCCATTTTAGTTGATTTTCTGGTGACATAATGGATATTCTTTTAGTGGAACGCCAAGCCTAGAGTTGATACTCCGGTTGACAGGTCAAGGAAAATACCCAACCGATCATTTAAGTGGTATTCAATTCCCAGGTGCATATCTATGAACAAAGGATTTGCCGAATGAAGAGTGCCGTCGCCCTGATGTCCGTCATACCATTTTGAACTTACAAAGGCAAACCCTAAAGAACCTGCCAAATAAAAATCCCAGTTCGAATTCGCCCTGAGGAGATTATCAAAATAGTAGGACGCCTTAACACCCAATGGAATAACGGTTTCCCTGTAATATCCTTCACGGTACGAATAGATGGTGGCAAAAGGGGCCAGGGTGAAACTTCGCACTACATCAAATTCATAATTCGCACTGATTACCGGCAGCATGTGCCCTATATATCCGTAATATCCAGAATAACCTCCAATTCCCACTCCCAGATTCAGTGTTCTTCCAAATCGCTCACTGTAGTTATCATTCTGGGCGGATAGTCCGGCTCCTGAGATCAAAATCAGGAGCAATAATCCTAAAAGTATTTTTTTCATTTTTAAAATATTAATATTGTTTTTACTATGCAATTATTTCTTTTTCCCTTTTCCTTCTCCATGCTTATTACCCGATTTGGCTTTAACAGAGTATCCTGCTTTGGAATTTCCTTTTCCGGGCTTTTCTCCTATATTCTGCTGAGGTTGTCCGTGATATCCCCTCGCATATTTTTGTTTGTGGTCCTTGTAATGGATATAGGGAGTATTACCGTGATAGTCGTTCATAACGACCTTATATCCACGGTATAAATCATAACTTCTGTAACGCAGGGGCAGGCTCGTCCTGTGTACCCACTTTCCTCCTTCGAGGTAAATAAACCTGGATGCCTGTATATCGTAATAGGACTCAACATCAGGAATATAGTAATACTGAACTCCTGTATAGCCGACGGGTCCCCATAGCGGGGGAGAGCCCAGGCTGATGCTCACAGACACCTGTGCCTGCATGGAGCAAGCAAAAAGGAGAACTATGCCAAGAGTGAATAATTTATGAATCTTCATTTTTTGAAAATATTATTGGGATTTTGAAATGATTCTTTACATTTTTTGCCGTAATTCTCAGGAATAAAGTTATGGACGTTACCCCTTGGATTTGTTACATAACTCTTGAAATATGTTACATTATTCACACATTTAGAAAAGGCTGCCTGATCAGAAAATCAGGCAGCCTCTTTTTCAGAAGTAACTATATTAAATCGGAAGGCCTATTTCCCGGGAATTATATCAATAATAACTGTCCGGTTATAAAAGCGTTCCTCCGGGAGTCTGTTGTCAAATGGCGACAGGTTCTTATCCTCCCCAAATCCGTATACTTCAAATTTTACATCGCTTCTGCCTGCCTTGGCAAGGCCTTTTTCGAATATTTGTTTTACATCGTTGGCCCTGCTGAGTGATAGTTTTAGGTTATTCGATTCATCACCAATAATATCGGTATAACCATGTATAATCACTGTGCCGCCTTTCGGAATCTTTGGAATAATTATGTCGGTAATATATTTTTCATAAATGACGATCGCTTTGGAGTCGTTGAATTCATAAATGATGCTGAACCGCATTCCTTCTTCATCAGTTGTGGGATTCCAAAGAACCATATGGGTAACTGCTTCGTTTTTAATAGTTTTACCTGATTTGGTCAGGCCAATCATGGTGACGGTGAACGTTCCTTCCTGGCGAGTACCCAGGATGGATTTGCCGGGAATGCTGACCTGGTCCTGCTGGAACGGGCCAAACCGTTGTATTTCACCTTTTTCATCCATAATTTCCAGTGACCAGTAGGTGAAGGCATCCTGAGCGCCTTCTGCATGGAAGGTCACATAGCTGTCAAGCGGGGCCTGTTGTATTGCGCGGATTTCTACCGGCCTAAGCGGAGCATCCGGTCCAGCCTGGAATTCCATCAACAATACCGGTGAACTGCTTTCTATGGACACCCTTTGGTCTCCTTCGCGGAGCAGATCCAGCTCTTTGGTTCCACCTGGTTGTTCAGATGGGATCTTTGGTTTATCACGCCCTTCGACCGTAATTCTTGCTGCATCGATTTCAAATACCGTTACGAGGTAATCCTTAACCGATTCAGCCATCATCCGGCCATCCTGCGGACCATTCGCTGAGGATCCCACAAGCTTTATGGTTGTTGAAGGATTCTTACCCATGCGGTCACCGAGAATGTTAAGAATATTGTAATAGATAACCATTTCCCGTTTTGACCGGCCGGTAAAATCCTTAGGCGTGTATAGTTCGACCTGATCTTCTTTGAAATCTTTAACCTGATCTTTTCTGAGCAAGACATATCGGCTGGGAATTCCGGTTGATTTATCGGAGAAGAATATGTAATTCCTCAACGGGAAAGTTTCCCTTACCGTTCTTTCTGCAACAATATTCTTTGGAGAATTAACCGAGAATTTTACAACAGGGTCCGCAACAGCAATAACCAGGGGCGTTCTGGTAGTCATTACGACCGGTGGAGCTATCTTATGACCGTGCCCGAATTTTAATGCGGCTCCGAATCTTAGGGTTGTAAGGTTCCAGGTTTCTATGGACCGCGGTGACTGGCCAAAATAGGGCTGAAAGGATACAAACGGTGAGAACATGTCATGCCGGTTTTTGTTTCCTGTCTCAAGCGGCATGTCATACCCGGCGCCTATTTGCATCGACAATTGCGTTTTGTTGATATAGCCCCATTTGCCATTAACCTCAGGATCGGCTACCTGATCGGGATACTCCGGATTAATTTCCTGGGTGTAGGTGAATGATTTGGCTATGTTGAAAGCCACCCGCGGTCCGGCATAGAAATAGAAACCGGATTTGAAAGGACTGAAACGCAGGCTGGGTTCAACGGAGAGATAACCAAGATTTGTTGACAGGTCGGCAGGGCAGTTGCAGGGGGTTAAAACCTGCTTGAAAGCGCCGGCACGACTATCAAAACCAGCTTGTAACATGAATCCAAACATGGAATTCGGTTTATGGAATTCAATCAGTGGAGCCACGAATGGTGCGATCCCAAAGCCCTTCCTGAAGGCTGTTGGAACGGTCAGGTCTGAATTCAATTCCTGTACCGATCCTCTGTAGAAAGTGAAATTCGCACCTCCTGCCACTCCAAACCACCATGACGGGGTAGTATACTCTTGCTCCTGGACCTGAGCCTGAACGGGTGCCTGAATGTTGACGAGGGCCAGTGACAGAATCACCAGGCTCTTATTCGTCAGGGCATAAAGGGATCGCAATATGCGCGACCCCTTATTGTTATTTGTTGAAAGCTTCATTTTCTTATCTATTAATGTTATTGTTCTCACTCTCTTACGGTTGGATAATAGTGCTGCCGATAATGGTTACGGCAGTTTGTGCGAGTAATCTGCCTGTTACCCTGGCACCGCTGTTTAGGGAAATCAGAGTCTGACTCAGGATTATTCCGCTGAAATCAACGTCTGTTCCAAGTACTGCCTGGCCTGCCACTACCCACACGATATTTTCCACTTTTGCACCACCGGATAAAGTGATGATGGCACTGTTCGCCACAGTCAGATCTTGTGAAATCTGAAATACCCAGGTGTCATCAGGACCACCTGCAAGAGTAATTCCCGTGGTAATTGAAACGCCGGTACTCCATTTATAAAGCCCCGGGGCCAATGTTTGGCCATTGAGGTTTCCGGCGTACAGCTCAACAATAGGAGCCAAAACCAATCCCATTGCGGCAGTAAAGGCAGCCTCCATATCGCTGATTGCCGTGGTCATTTTGGTAGGAGTTGGCGCTGCATAGTTAGCGGCGTAAACCTTTCCAACCACAATGCCTGGTGAGCGGGAGAACTCATTGGTTGCATCCATGATCAGTCCAAACCCGGTTATAGACGAAGCGGCAGCGGGACTCACCCCGATGTCACCGGTAATCGAGGTGACTCCGGTTGTTGAAATTCCTGATTTGGTAAGCACTGCGAAATCACCTGCCGTGCCGAGATTTACGTGTCCGGGTCCGATTGGATCCTTGGTAAAGTTGGCAGTGATGGTTTTATTCGCATCCATGATTACCGTCAGGGGATTCAATGAACCGGTGGCGTCGCCGCTCCAGCCCGTAAAGGTGTATCCCGCATCTGGCGTAGCCGTCAACACAACAGATGTGCCGCTGTTATAGGCAGCCTGATCGGGGTTCTTAACCACCGACCCGTTCACTGCAACCACAGTCAGGGTATATGTATTCACGATGGCAGTGAAGATTGCGGTGATATTCTTATTTGCATTCATCACAACCGTCAGGGGATTCAATGAACCGGTGGCGTCGCCACTCCAGCCCGTAAAGGTGTATCCCGCATTTGGTGTGGCCGTTAACACAACCGTTGTACCACTGTTGTAGGCAGCCTGATCCGGGTTTTTAACTACTGTCCCGTTGACAGCGTTGACTACCAGGGTATACGTATTCACTACTGCCGTAAAGTTGGCGGTGATATTCTTATTTGCATTCATGACTACCGTGAGGGGATTCACGGAACCGGTGGCGTCGCCGCTCCAGCCCGTAAAGGTGTACCCCGCATTTGGCGTGGCCGTCAACACAACGGATGTACCGCTGTTATAGGCAGCCTGATCGGGGTCTTTAACTACAGTCCCGTTGACAGCGTTTACTATCAGGGTATACGTATTCACTACTGCCGTGAAATTGGCGGTGATGGTCTTATTTGAATTCATGACCACCGTAAGTGGATTTGCAGACCCGGAAGCGTCGCCGTTCCAGGAAGTGAATGTATAGCCCGCATTGGGGATAGCCGTTAGCTGAACCGAAGTTCCGCTGTTGTATGCGGCCTGATCGGGATTCTTAACCACGGTCCCGTTTACAGCAATTACTGTTAAGGTGTAGGTATCAATGATGGCTGTAAAGTTGGCCACCAGAATCCTGTTACCCGCAATATTGAATGTGTAGGCTGCATTTGACGAAACTACGATGGCTCCTTCAGTCCAGTTCGTAAAGACGAATCCGTCATTCGGAGTGGCTGTTACGGTTACCGAGGCGCCTGAAGTAAAAGATCCACCACCGGTTGCAGAGCCGCCTGCTGTCGGGTTTGATGATACTGCCACAGTATATGTGTCAGCTATTTCCGAGAAGTTCGCTACTAAAACCCTGCTGGTTATAATGGAGAAGGAGTAATCCAAACTGGTAGAAACCACATTTGCCCCTTCTGTCCAGTACATAAAGGTATATCCGGTGTTTGGCGTTGCCGTAACGGTTACCGTGGAGCCAGACGTAAACGTACCGCCCCCGCTTGTGGACCCTCCGGCCGGAGGATTGGATGAAAGCGTAACCGTATAGTTATTAACTGTTTCCGTAAAGATCGCAACCAATGTGCGATTGGCCGTGATCGTAAAGGAATAACCGGCATTCTTTGAGATGATACTTTCACCTTCTGTCCAGAACAGGAATGTATAACCCAGATTTGGGGTTGCGTTTATTGTGACCAAAGAACCTGAAACATAGGAACCCCCACCGGTTGTTGATCCACCGGCTGCCGGATTTGAGGAAAGGCTTACAATAAAGTTTTCAGCAGTTTCGGTGAAGTTCGCTACCAGTGTGCGATTCCCTGTAAGGGTAAAAGCGTACGTCGCATGGGTTGAAACGACCGATCCTCCTTCCGTCCAGTTGGTAAACGTATATCCAACATTGGGAGTCGCAATGACGATAACGGAAGCACCTGAATTATACGTTCCCCCTCCAACCGTTGTTCCGCCTGCAATAGGATCGGAGGACAGAGTAACGACAAAGGTGATGACTGTTTCGGTAAAGTTTGCAACCAGGGTTCTGTTCCCGGTGATGGCAAAATTGTAATTAGCATTGGTTGAGACAACAGTTCCGCCTTCGGTCCAGTTAGTGAAGGTATAACCGGCATTTGGGGTTGCACCAACAGTGACGGAAGCCCCTGCAATATAGGTTCCTGCTCCGGTTGTTGTGCCTCCTGCTGCCGGATTCGACGAAAGCGTTACCGTGTAATTAATGATCGTCTCGGTAAAACTTGCTACAAAAGTCCTGTTACTGGTTATGGTAAAACTGTAACTGGCATCCGTTGATACCACATTGGTCCCTTCTGTCCAGTACATAAAGGTATAGCCGGTACCTGGCGTTGCCGTTATGGTTACCGAAGAACCTGAAACGTAGGAGCCTCCACCAGTGGTTGTGCCACCGGCGACCGGAAAGGATGAGAGTGTAACTGTATAGTTTACAATAGTTACTGTAAAGTTGGCAACGAGTGTACGGTTACCTTCGATGGTAAAGGAGTAAGCTGCATTCGTTGAAAGAATGTTAGTGCCTTCCGTCCAATTCATAAAAGTGTAGCCCGCGTTCGGTGTGGCTGTAATGTTTACCGTTGAGCCTGAAACATACGATCCGCTGCCGATGGTTGTCCCGCCGATAACCGGATTCGATGACAGCGCCACGACAAATTGCTGTGGAGCAGTCTTAAAGCTCCAAATATAATCGGCCTGTAAGGCGTTACCCATCATGTCTTTAGCAGTACGGGCGACTTTGCCGGTATAGGTAGTATTTGGAGTAAGCGCCGTTGTTGGCTCGAAGGTGAAGGTAGGCGTGGTTCCATCATACGTTAAAGTACCGGCAATTTTTAATCCTGCACCTTTTGTGCCCGGGACGGTTCCTTCCGTCAATGAAAATGATGTCTGCGTAATTGTCGCAGGATTCATATTCTCATTAAAGGTGACCGATATTACCTGGTTGACCGGAACACCGACTGCACCATTTGTTGGGATCGTCGATATAACCTCTGGGCATATTCCGATTTTCTCCTCAAAGTCATCCTTTTTACATCCGACAAAAAGAACGACCAATGCAGTTGCCAGGGTTGTTAATAGAATTTTCGTTTTCATTTCATTTTCGTTTTAATAATTATGCAGTTTTCTGATATGAGAAA
>MEOR01000115.1 GCA_001769295.1 Bacteroidetes bacterium GWF2_49_14
GAAGTTCTGCATTCGTAATCATCAAACTGGTGAAGAGCCTTAAGTTTCTGGCCCGTTTTGACGATCTGTTTTACCGGGTTCCGGAAGGCATGCCCGACCTGAACCCGGTCTCAGGCAATGCCTATATTTCAGGGATCTCTTTCAGTCCGATCAAAAACATTACCCTTTGCCTGAACTATCAGGGATTTATCTCCGACTGGAACGTTAATCCGGATAGCCACCGGTTCCTGTTCAGCTTTGAATATCGCATCTGAACGAAAGTTACGGCCGCGTGTTAACAAATCGGGGAGTTTTGAGTCTAATACCACTGGTTACTGGTTACTGGTTACCGGTTGCCGGTTACCTTAGTGCACTTGTCATCCCCGCGAAAGCGGGGACCGTGTCCCATAAAGCGCGGTACATAATGGAACCGGTCCCCGCTTTCGCGGGGATGACAACGCTGTTGAATAACTCTATACCCAAAATCGTAAATCGTAAATCGTACATGAGAATCCTCCACATCATCCCCGGCTCCGGCGGCAGTTTTTACTGCGGCAATTGTCTGCGCGACAGCAAGTATGTCAATGCCCTCCGCGAGATGGGCCACGAGGTGGTCAAGATTCCGATGTATCTTCCGCTGTTCGCCCATGAAAAGGATCATGGCGGGATTCCTGTTTTCTATGGGGCTATAAGCATCTATCTGAAGCAGTTATACCCGATATTTGAAAAGGCCCCGAAATGGTTCGACCGGCTGCTGAACTCGAAATCCATGCTCAAATTCGCCGCCGGCATGGCCGGTTCAACAAGTGCTCCGGGATTGAGCGAGATGACCATTTCAATGCTGAGGGGAGAGCACGGGAAGCAGCATGAGGAGCTCGAGCGAATGATTCATTGGATCCGCGACCATTACAAGCCCGATGTTATCCATCTGTCGAACGCACTTTTGTCCGGTCTGGCGCCCCGGATCCGTGAGGAACTGGGGGTGCCGGTTTTCTGCTCCCTGCAGGACGAGGATGTGTGGATCGATGTGATGAAACCGGAATTTCGCCAGGAAACCTGGGACCTGATGCATGAGAATGGAAAATCAATCGCCGGTTTTATCGGAGTAAGCCACTATTTTTCGGAAATGATGAAGGAAAAGATAGGGATACCGGAAGAAAAACTATTTACAGTACACCTCGGCGTTGATCCTTCAGATTATCAGTCGGTAATTAATACCGACAAGCCCGTAAACATAGGCTATATCTCCAGAATGTCTAAGGACAACGGGTTAGGTATCCTGGTGGATGCCTTCATCAGGCTAAGAAGGGAGGAGGATTTCCAGGAGGTTAAACTGGTGCTGACAGGAGGATCCACAGGGGAAGACAAAAAATTTCTGAAGAATCTCAGGCAAAAGATCCGCGCTGCCGGTCTGGCTGATTGTGTGGAATTCCAGGCTGATTTTGAAGACGAGGGTAGGCGGGAATTTTTCAGGAAGGTTTCGCTTGTTTCCGTTCCGGTTTTGAACGGTGAGGCATTCGGGCTCTATCTTTTGGAATCCATGGCATCGGGTGTACCGGTGGTCCAGCCGGCCCTGGGTGCATTTCCGGAAATCATCGGGGAGACCTGCGGAGGGATCGTATATGCCCCCAATGAGCCGGAAGCCCTGGCTGATGCGCTGGCCCGCACCCTGAGGAACCCGCCCCAGATGGCCGGCATGAGCGAATCAGCGATCCGGGGTGTTCGGGAACATTTCAATATCTTTACCCATGCCGAAGAGCTGGTTGCCGTTTACAGAAAGGTTATCGGCCAATAAATACTGCGGGTATGCTGATAGAAATCGATCGGATTTTTAAGAGTTACGGAACGCCGGGCACGCCCTCAGATAGAAAGGTGCTTGATGGATTTTCCTTATCGGTTTCCGATGG
This sequence comes from Bacteroidetes bacterium GWF2_49_14, assembly GCA_001769295.1. Lineage (GTDB taxonomy): Bacteria > Bacteroidota > Bacteroidia > Bacteroidales > UBA12481 > UBA12481. The sequence continues at coordinate 1,887 of MEOR01000115.1, forward strand.
AGAAACCCTGGCTATCACCGGACCCTCGGGATCAGGGAAAACCACCCTGCTTAACCTGATTGCGGCCCTCGACCGGCCGGATTCGGGAAAGATTCTTTTTGCGGGTACCGATATTTCCACCCTGACCGGTACGAATCTCGACCGGTTCCGGAGCCGTAGCATCGGACTGGTTTTCCAGCTGCACCATCTGCTCCCTCAGTGCACTCTGATGGAGAACGTGCTTGTGCCGGCTTTAGCCGGCTACCGGAAGGTGCCGGAGGCGATCGTGGAGCGGGGAGAGGCGCTGGTAAAACGAATGGGCTTGTGGGACGTGCGGCATCAGAAACCCGGGGAACTGTCGGGCGGAGAGTGCCAGCGGGCAGCCGTGGCGCGGGCCCTCATCAACAATCCGCAGGTCCTGCTTGCCGATGAACCAACCGGGGCTCTCGACCAGGTCAACGCCCGCAACCTAATCAGCCTCTTCCTCGAAATCAGCAAGGAGCAGGGCAAAACACTGATTCTGGTGACACACTCCGGGGAACTGGCGGGGAAGATGGGAAGAGTGGTGAACCTGACGTAGGGGCGCACGGCGTGCGCCCGTGAAGCCATCGGGTAAACCGGTAGGGGCGTGCGGTGCGCGCCCGTTTGGGCACAGGGGCACAGGGGCATTGGGGATTGGTGCGGGGGATAATTGGCACATTGGCACATTGGCACATTGAATACATTCCGTTATATAATTAAAAGTCTGTGGCACTACCGCCGCAGGAACCTGACGGTTGCGCTGGGAATGGCGATCGGCATGGCCGTGATCACCGGGGCGCTGGTGACGGGCGATTCCGTGAGACAAGGACTGGTCAGGCTGGTGAAAATTCGTTTGGGAAACGTCGATATATCCGTCTCGGCCGGCGACCGGTACCTGACCGATTCACTCGCCATCCGGGTTTCGGGCGACCTGGGAACACCTGCCAGCGCCGTGCTGCAACTGGAGGGCTCTGTGACGGCAGGCGGCGGGACGAAAAGGATTCCGAAAGTCAAAGTTTTCGGCGTGGACAAATCGTTCCGTACGGTACTCGGAACAGCCTCCTTTGTCCCGCCGGAAAATGAAGGAGAGGCAGTCATCAGCGATAATCTTGCTACCCGCCTGGATGTTGCGGCAGGGGACGAGATCCTTATCAGAATAAACAAGCCGGGGCCCGTGCCGATCGATGCACCTTTTGTCTCCAACGAGGATAACATCATCACGGTTCGTGTAACCATCAAAGAGATTGCCGGAAAGGATCTCCATGGCCGGTTCCACCTCCAGAACACGCAAACCGCACCCTTCAATGTCTTTATCAGCAAAAAACAGCTGCAAAAAATGGCAGAGCTCGACGGCCTGTCAAACCTCATTCTTCTGGATGGCCAAGGTAAAGTGGATGCACTTCTGGCCGAAAAATCGGTAAACCGAAATCTTTCCCTTGCCGATGCCGGTCTCAACCTTGCCCGTCATCCCGCTTCCGGCGAATGGCTTCTTCGCACTCCGAGGGTCTTTTTCGATGCCGCAACACTCGCGGCAACCGAGGGGGTTCCTTCAAACAAGACCAAATGGTTCAGCTATTTCGTAAATGAAATACGAACCGGCGACCGGTCCACTCCCTACTCATTTGTGTCATCCCTCCCCGGCAGTCAGCTAGAACCCGGAGCCATCCTGATCAACCGCTGGATGGCTGACGATCTTACTGCCCGGCCCGGCGATTCGGTGACATTGAGCTATTTCATGGTGGGCCCGCTCCGGAAACTCACCGTTGAACAGGCCCGGTTCAGGATTTCTGGTATCATCCCGATGGAGGACCTGCGGTGCGACCGGCTTCTGATGCCGGAAATACCGGGACTCTCGGATGCCGGCAACTGCCGCGACTGGGAAACCAGTATTCCGGTTGACCTCACCAGAATCCGTGATAAAGATGAAGAGTATTGGAACCGGTTTCGCGGAACGCCAAAGGCTTTCATTAATTCCGATGCGGCAGCCGGCCTTTGGAAAAACCGTTTCGGAAACTATACCCAGATACGATTCGATTCTTCGGCACTCTTTAAGGAAATCGAAACCGGTATACTCAGCCACCTCCGTGCATCGGATATTGGATTTCAGTTTCGGGAGCCGGCGCGTGAAGGTGAAGCTGCCGCTTCTACGGGCGTGGATTTCAGCGGACTGTTTCTCGGACTCAGTTTTTTCCTGATAGCAGGCGGAATCATTCTAACCCTCCTGCTCATCCGGCTCGGTCTTGAAGGAAGGAAAACCCAGATTGGCACCCTCCGTTCGCTGGGCTGGCCGGAGAAAATCATCCGCCGTGCCTTCCTGCTGGAGAATATTCTGGTTGCAGCCATGGGTAGCATCATGGGACTTGCATTGACATTTATCTATTCTATCGTGATATTCAAGGCTCTTAACGGGGTCTGGAATGATATTGTCCTTACCGACACCCTCCGGCCGGTATTCAAACCTGCAACCCTGGCGGCGGGCTTCGGGATCAGCATGATGGTATCGGCAGGCACAGCCTGGCTGGCACTCCAACGCTTTTTCAACCGCAAAACCGTGGAACTGCTGCAGAAGAATACTCCCGCCGGGACGCCTACCGGTAAAGGAATGACAACGGGTTTAACCACGACGGTTTTAACCACGACGGTTTTAACCGTCGCTACGGGGATTGGGGCAATTTTTATGGTGATAATCGGACTGGCAAATTTCCAGTCTGTGGGTCCAACACATTTTTTCATTGCAGGAACCCTGCTGTTAATCAGCCTGCTGCTTTTATCGGTGAGGCTGATCCGCTACCCGGGCCATAACCCTGCACGAACCCTGACTCTCAGCATTCTTACCCGAAACAATCTCCTGCGCAACAGCGGCCGGAGTCTCTCCGTAATCCTGCTTTTTTCCATCGGAATATTCATGGTTATCGCTGTCGGCGCAAACCGCAAGAATGCGGGGCATGAGGGCATAAGGGCATCGGGGCATGGGGAGGGAAGCGGGGGATTTGCATTTTATATGGAGACGACGGTGCCGGTGGCGGACAACCTGAATGATGCGAGGGTAAGAGCCGGTTATGGGTTGGAGACGAAATCGGAGTTTGTGCAGATGAAAAAACTGGATGGGGATGATGCGAGCTGCCTGAACCTCAACCGTGTAAGCAACCCACCCCTGTTGGGCGTTCCTGCCGGTGCGCTGGAAGGACGTTTCACTTTCGCCTCCCTACTGGACGATGCCGGTCGGGATCATCCCTGGAGAATCCTTGAGACAGAAATGGCCGGCGGAGTTATTCCTGCCATTGCCGATCAGACGGTGATCCAGTGGGGGCTGGGTCGGAAGATCGGTGACACCCTTAAATACACGGCTGAAAATGGTGACACGCTGAGGCTTGTTCTGATGGGCGGACTGGCTAATTCCATTTTCCAGGGGAATATCCTCATATCGGAAACTCATTTCATCAGGCATTGGACCTCCGTGAGCGGAACGACTGTAATGCAGGTAGCATCGGATCCGGAAAACAATGAAGCGGTGCAGACGGAGATTCTCAGGGTTTTCAGGGATTATGGTACGGATCTGAAGCCTGCAACCGTGAAGCTGGCCGAGTTCAATTCCATCGAAAACACATACCTCTCAATCTTTCTGGTAATGGGCGCACTGGCCATGCTGCTTGGAACCTTCGGACTGGCCATCGTGCTGGCCCGAAACCTTCAGGAGCGTCGCAGCGAGATCGCCCTGCTTCGTGCAACCGGGTTTGGCCGGGGAAAAATCCTGAAACTGGTTCTGAGCGAATACGCCAGCCTGCTTTTCTTTGGAACACTGGCCGGAGGTATTCCGGCACTGGTAACCGTCATGCCGGGTCTGCTTAATCCGGTCCGGGATGTTTCGGCCGGATTCCTGCTTACCATTTTGCTCATCCTGATCGTCAACGGATTAGCCTGGATACTCATTCTGGGCAGGACAATGATCTGGAAAAAAGAAATTATCCACAGCCTCAGGAATGAGTAAAGGCTCAGTTTTTGGTTGTCAGATTCCAGAAAACTCTCCAATTATTATTTCCCAAACGGATCCTCGTTCTTGTCCACGCATGCTACTGCCTGAATTACAGCACTTTTGTTTTCGATGGTAAACGGATTATCGGAAACGTAATTTCGCATACGGCAGCCAAACCGGGAAACATTCTTCCTGAGAACGATTCCCCCGGCCATTGGGTAGGGTTCACTTGTGGGATCCACATAAATACTTCCTCCAAAAGCCGACAGACTGTCGATAGCCCTTTGGAGAAGCGCCTTGTTCACCTGCGCAGTATTGGTAGCCTTGACCCCGATCTTAATGATATTCTCCCCATGCGCTGTCTGTGAAAACAAGAGGACAAAACAAAGAAACAAATAGTTGGTTTTCATGGTTTATTTACCTGTTCCCCACCCAATCCCCCACCACCTTCAGCATTTTCGGCGACAGGGTTTCCTCAATTTGCGCATATTCATTCGGTGAACCTGTGGTACACTCCTGGAACAGGTGGTTCATCCCGGGAAACTCGATAATGGTTACCGATTTGTTCTTTTTCAGGGCTTTTTTAATGGGTCCGAGATTCTCCTTCGGCGGCACCTGGAGGTCCTTTTCTCCATTGATCGCCAGCACAGGGCATTTCACCTTTTTGAGTGCCGGGATCGGGTTATAGTTAAGGAAAAAGAGCATCCAGGGGGAACAGAGTTGGTTCACCTGTGTTTTAACCAGATCTTCATCGCTCATTCCCTGGGGTTTTTCATTCGCAGGCAGATCCTTGACCACGCTGTTGAGATAAGTGGTTACCTGCAACTGCAGTTTCTCCGGATCCTTTGATTTTGCCACCATATCAAAAAGCCTGGCATTGATCTCTTTACCTTTTGCCAGATCGGCTTCAGGTATTCCGGCGGCCTTTGAGATCAGCTCCGACTGTAAGGGTAACAGGCTGCTGCCACGCATTCCGGTGCCTGCCATCATCACGATAAAGGCAACATCCTTTGAACGGGATGCCACCAGCGGAGCGATCATTCCCCCTTCGCTATGCCCGATCAGACCTATTTTTTCAGGATTGATCTCTTTTCTTGTTTTCAGATAGGCTATTGCAGCTTCTGCATCCGTGGCCAGGTCTTCCGTTGTGGCCAAGCTGAAATTGCCGGTTGAGGAAGCGGTTCCCCGGTCATCATAACGCAGAACGGCAATGCCGTTACGCGTGAGATAATCGGAAAGGACCAGGAAAGGCTTGTGGCCCAGCAGCTCCTCATCACGGTTCTGCGGTCCGCTGCCCGATATGAGTACGGCAACGGTAAAAGGCCCGCCGCTCTTTGGCAGGGTCAGGGTCCCGGCCAGCCTGGCATTGGCTGCGGCGTTTTCGAAAACAACCTCTTCTGCCAGGTACGGATAAGGCTGTACCGGCTCCTGCGGGCGCTTAACGGTTACCTTTTCTGCAGCCTCGCGTTTCAGGTCCATCGGGAACGACTGGCCGCCTTGCTTAAAGGTTCCTGCAATGATGCCGTCTTTCAGCTCCCCGGTGTATACAATCGTCGCTGCATCGTGCTTCAGTGTGAGCAGATTGTTCTCATAAACCGTTGATGTCATGGGTATTCCGGCAGCTCCCTGATCGGGGCTGTCCATGGTTGAACTGAATCCCGTGTCGGTTTTTGTGACATGGAATACCAGCCGCAGCTGGATGCCCTGGACTTTCAGAACTCCGTTCCAGGTACCGGTAATATCCTGGCCGGAGAGCGCTGCAACAGCAAAAAATGCGACAAGAATCAATAAGAATTTTTTCATGGAATGAATAGTTTGAAGGTTGACCCAAAGGTATAAAAATCGGGCCTAAGGCCCGAAGGATTCTCCAAATCAGGTTAAGGAAGCAAGCCTTACCAGTTCCTTTACGGTTTTTAAATTCCGCGTGGTGGCGGTTGTTTTCAGTTTATTTTCAAAAAAATTATTAGTCAGTTTTGTTTGACCGTAACCTGCGGGACAGTGGAGATACACCTCCCTGCCGTTAACGATGAACCGGTCGGGGGGATAAGTATGTTCCATTAACCGGTCTGTTCCCTCCGGGGAAGCAGAGTTAGCCAGAAAAGTTATATGAAGTTTATCGGGTTCAATCCCTTTCTGGTTATAAAAGGGATTGTTCCTCAGGGCTGCTGCCATTTCTCCGGCAGTCCTGGTAATTACAGGAACTGCAAAACCAAATACGGTCAGAATCCTCTGTTCAATTGTTTGTGATACTGCCGTTAAATCGGATACCGGACCTGAAAAAATCACGTTCCCGCTGTTTATATAGGTTGTGACATTTTCAAAGCCTAAATCTTCAAATAACTGTTTGAGTTCACTCATTGGAACTCTCTTTTGTCCGCTAACATTGATTCCTCTCAATAAACTTATCCGCATTTCCATTGTAACCGTATTATCATGTGAAAATATATTCTATTCAGCAGGAGGAGATTTTTCCTTATTGTGATCTATTAAAGCCTCCAATTGATACATATTCAGCGAGTTAGGAAAAAAGACGCCCATCCACCTTGCGCACCGGTTAGCATCCAACGGAACGCCGATGGCCGGAATTCCGTTCTTCCGGCAATTTCTCATTCCCATGGTCAGTTCAGGAATGCAGGCTATTCCCAACACTGCAAATGACTGTCCGTTTTGAAGAACCTCTTTAGCCTTTTTCTTCAGATCGGCCCCCATCCAGATATACGCCGAAATGTCGTGCTGCTTCAGAAGGCGGGTCAGATACTGCTCGTAACAGTTTTTCGAGCAATATTTACATTGATAGTCAAAACCGTCAGATGCCGATTTGCAGTCAGAACTGAAATCTTTAAGACAGTGGGGCAACAGAGCTATTTTACTATCGGATTTGAGGAATTTATCCTGATTGAGCCGGTTGGTCAGCTCAATTTCAAGCATATACAAATGATATTGCTCACGGTTGGTTCGCAACTGCCTGTCCCAGAACTTTTGCAATCCCAATTTCCGCAGATGGGGTTCAACCCGCTGGGTGTAATCAGCCAGCGATGCATTCAGCAGATGAATAATGAATGATATCAGACTTGGGTCCTCTTTTGCACGGGCAAGCCGATTAAGGAGCTGTTTCCTTGTGCTGTACTTCCGGATGGTCTGTAAAACCATGTCACGATCGCTGAATTTTTCTGAAACCTGATCTGCCAGCTCTCCGATTAAGAGGTAATACCCTGTTGTAGAGTTACTTTCCCCAAACAAGGTGTATGTTTGACCTTCCACGGGATCGTATGCAATCGGGATTTTCATCTATAGCCCATCGTTCACGAAATCTTTGAAAAGTTAACACTTCCATTCTGATGAACAATTGTTCCCCCGGATTTGTTTGGCCACTGGCGGCAACGCGGGCGTCCGCCGGACGCCCCTACAGGCACAATGCCATACCTCACCATACCTCACTCATAAACATTTTCACGTCCGTATTGTTATTATGCGTATATTTGCACCCAATTAATACTACTCTACACACGACAAGGCCTCTCTCTTCAGAATACTGCCCCGACCGGCCTTCATTAAAACAATCACATGTCTTTTGAGAATTTAAATTTAGCTGAGCCCATTCAGAGGGCCTTAATATCTGAAGGTTACACACACCCCACGCCCATCCAGAAACAAGCCATACCGATCCTGCTCAATCATAAAGATCTGCTCGGATGCGCCCAGACGGGCACCGGGAAAACTGCTGCTTTTGCGATACCGATTATTCAGTCATTGCTGGATAAACCTGCTGCTCCTAACCGGCCGCGTCAGATTAAGGCGCTGGTTTTAGCTCCTACCCGTGAACTTGCGGCCCAGATCGGCGCTAGTTTTAACTCTTACGGACGATACACCGCACTGCATACCGCAGTGATCTTTGGTGGTGTTCCGCAGCGTGCCCAGGAATCGATGCTGAAACGTGGCGTTGATGTTCTGGTTGCCACCCCCGGACGATTGCTCGACCTGATGGGTCAGGGCTATATTCATCTGGGTAACCTGGAATGGTTTGTCCTTGACGAGGCCGACCTGATGCTTGATATGGGATTTATCCACGACATCAAGCGTGTCATCGCCGCCCTGCCGTCGCGCCGCCAGTCGGTCTTCCTCTCGGCCACCATGCCGCCCGAAGCCATCAAGCTGGCCTCCACCATCCTCAACAAACCTGAAAGGGTGGATGTTACGGAACAGATCTCGAGTGCCGACACCATTAATCAGTCTCTCTATTTTGTTTCCAAGCCTGATAAGCGCGCCCTGCTCATCCACCTGCTTAACAGCGCGGGCAACGGCAATGCGCTTGTTTTCACCCGCACCAAGCACGGTGCCGACAAGGTTGCCCGAAGCCTGAACCAGGCTGGCATCCGGTCGGAAGCTATCCATGGTAACAAAACCCAGACCGCCCGCATCAAAGCTCTGGGCGACTTCAAGAGCCGCCGCACGCGAGTGCTGGTGGCCACCGATATCGCAGCAAGGGGAATCGATGTGAGCGACCTCTCAATGGTGATCAATTTTGAGCTGCCGAACGTAGCTGAAATGTATATCCACCGCATCGGCCGCACCGGTCGCGCAGGCGCCGGAGGAACCGCATTATCTTTCTGTGACTTTGAGGAAAAGGCATACCTGAAAGACATTCATAAGCTCCTCGCAAAGAACATACCGGTGGTTGCTGATCACCCGTATAATAACAAGTAACATTTTTTTATCAAATCAATTTTATATCATGAAGTACGGAAAAGTAAAGTTCTTTAACAATGACAAAGGCTTCGGCTTTATTAAAGAACACGAGACCAATGAAGAACATTTTGTACACCACACCGGTCTCATCGATCCCATTAGGGAAGAAGATGAAGTATCCTTCGAACTCGAACAGGGTAAGAAGGGTCTGAACGCCGTGAAGGTGAAGAAGGTTTAACCTGTTGCCAGTTACCGGTTGCCGGTTGCCGGTTACCGGTTGTAAGGTATGAGGTATAGGGTGCGGGGTATAGGGCCGGTTGGCCAAATCCCGTTACTTTATACCTTTTCCTTTTAACCGGAAACTGGTTCAAGTTTTGTTGTCATTCCGGTGCAAACCGGAATCCCCGGAAAGTTGCTCCGAGGCATGGGATCCTGACTTCCGTCAGGATGACAGTTCTGGCTTTAACTGGTAACCGGCAACCGGTAACCTTTTTTCCCTACCTTCGCTTCAAATTCGCCGATATGGGAAAAACTACCGGCCTCATATTTATTCTCATAAGCATGGCTGGCGCAACCATGGCCCAGAAAAGCATCAAAATCAGCTGGGACAGGGCCGCTCCGCTGCCCCCGGTGATGGAGGAGAAAGTTCAGCCCGGCGTGGCCGGCGGACTCATCGGATTCAGTCATAACCACCTGATTCTCGCCGGCGGAGCCAATTTCGGTGATATGCTGCCCTGGAAGGGCGGGGTTAAGAAGTATCATGATGAGATCTTTGTCTATACACCCTCGCTGTATAACAATGGACGCTGGGTGCAGGCAGGCGACCATTTGCCGGCCCCTCTCGCCTACAGTGCCTGCGTTCCCTGGAACAACCGCGTGATCTGTGCTGGCGGCGAAAGTGCTGACGGTCCCATCAGCCAGGTTCTCGCACTTGAATGCATCCTCGGAGAAGTGGTGGTCACTCAGCTTACACCGCTACCGGAGCCGGTTACCAGCGCCGGAGCCGTGGTGATCGGCAATACATTCTATATTGCCGGCGGGCAAAACCGGGAGGGAGCCGTTGCCGGATTGTGGTCGGCCAACCTTAACGAAGACACCCTCAGCTGGAAAAAACATCCGCCCCTGCCCATGGCGCTTTCGCATGCCGTCGTATTGAGTCAGGGGGATGGCCAGGAAGAGTGCCTTTTCGTCATTGGCGGCCGCTATAAAAACGGAATCACCTCCACCATCTGCTCGGCCATCTGGAAATACAAGCCTTCTGTCAGAAAATGGGAACCTGCGGGTGAGATAACCACCCCCAGAGGCGATCCAATGCCTCTGTCGGCCGGAACCGGAGTGGCTGTCGGAGATCATTTTATCCTGATATTCGGAGGTGATCTCGGGGAGATCTTCAGGAAAACGGAAGAATTGATGAATGCCATCGCTCAAACCACGAATGAAACGGAAAAACAGGAGCTCATCAGGCTAAAAAATAAGGGACTTGAAGATCATCCCGGATTTGTTCGTGATGTATTGATTTACAACACCCTAACCTGTAAAGTCAAGAACTTCTCAGAGATTCCTTCGCCCACACCGGTCACCACCCAGGCGGCCCTGTTTGAAAACATGCTGTTTATCCCCTCGGGTGAAATAAGGCCGGGTGTCCGCACCCCCGGCATGATCAAGGCGTTTATCAGGATTAAATAGCCTGGCTTACAGCCTTGGGATCGTGCTTGTGCTTGAAGAAAACGGCAAACAGCACGGCAACCACCGCCGCATAAATGCTGAACGCAATCCATATCCTCGGCCAGTCATAGTCATCTCCGATCTTAAAGAAACGATCAATGGCAATCCCGCTGATCCGGCTGCCCAGAAAAGCACCCAGGCCGTTGGCCATCATCATGAAGAGTCCCTGTGCGCTGGCACGGAACCTTGGATCAATCTGCGTTTCAACGAAAATCGAGCCGGAGATATTGAAAAAGTCAAAGGCCATCCCGTAAATGATGCAGGAAAGAATGATCATCCAGAGGCCATCGGCCGGATTGCCATAGGCAAAGAGGCCGAAACGCAGAACCCAGGCAATCATGCTGAACAGCATCACCTTTTTTATGCCGAACCGCCGGAGGAAGAACGGAATGGTGAGAATGAAAAGGGTTTCCGACATCTGGCTGATAGACATGATTACCGCCGGGTATTTTACCGCCAGCAGGTCCTTATAGATATCCACCTTTGCGAAATCGTGCAGAAAGGTATCCCCATAGGCATTGGTCAGCTGCAATGCGGCGCCCAGCATCATGGCAAAGAGGAAGAAAAGCGCCATCTTGGGCGACTTGAACAGGGCAAAGGCATTCAGTCCCAGCGCTTCAACAAAGGTTTTCTTGTGCCCTTTGCTAAGGGGCGGGCATTTCGGCAGTGTAAAGGAATAGAGCCCGAGACAGAGGGAGGCCGCAGAAGCGATGTAAAACTGGAACGGTGAGGTTTCCAGTCCCGATAAACTCACCAGCCACAAGGCCACGATAAACCCGATGGTTCCCCAAACCCGGATCGGCGGGTATTCCCGGATGATATCCATGTTCTGGCTCTTCATGCTGGTGTAGGAAACCGTGATGGCAAGGGCAATGGTAGGCATGTAAAACATCATGTTCAACAGCATGATCCAGAACATGGCGGAGGGATTGTTTATCTGCGGTACCAGAAAAAGGACAGCCGCTCCCAGCAGGTGAAATATCCCGTATAATCTTTCGGCATTGATCCAGCGGTCGGCTATGATCCCGGCAATTGCCGGCATGAAAATCGATGCGATGCCCATGGTTGAAAAAATGGCCCCGAACTCTGTTCCCGACCATTGCTTGTTCTGGAACCACCAGGCCCCGATCGTGATCAGCCAGGCGCCCCAGATGAAAAACTGCAGGAAATTCAGGAGGATCAGCCGAAGTTTAAGACTCATGAGCTTTATCTTTAGATGAGTTTCGTTACC
>MEOR01000116.1:0-1089 GCA_001769295.1 Bacteroidetes bacterium GWF2_49_14
TTCCGGAGGTCTGTATCTCGTAATACTCGAGGAGTTTCAGGATTCCGGCAGGAGTTGCCGGCAGAAATGTTCCGGAGGTCTGTATCTCGTAATACTCGAGGAGTTTCAGGATTCCGGCAGGAGTTGCCGGCAGAAATGAGGGCAGACCCAATGTCATTTTTCCGATGGTTACGGGGTGAAAACCATCCACATCTTTTAAAGGATCAATTGATTCAATTACAACGTGTTCCCGGATCTGAACGGGCAGCGGAAGCTGAACAATGAAACCGTCAACCGAGGGATTCCGGTTCAACTCAAAGACAGAGGCAAGCAATTCAGCCTCCGTAACAGAAGGCTCCATCCGTATCAGGGTTGATTGAAAACCTACTTCTTCACAATCCCTGACTTTATTGGCCACATAAGATTCGCTGCCGCCATCGTTTCCGACGAGTATTGCAGCCAGGTGCGGCCGCTTTCCACCTTTCCCGACCCGGTCCGTGACCTCGTCGCGGATGGTACCCTTAATTTCGGAAGCAACCTTTTTTCCGTCGATCAGTATCATGGCTAATATTAATTTCTTCGACCTGGCAAATTCCCCATCATTCTTCCCATGTTTTTACCGGCAGCAACCATCTTCATCATTTTACGGGTTTCGTCAAACTGTTTAAGCAACTGATTAACAGCCTGTACTGTTGTTCCGCTTCCTGTTGCGATCCTTTTTCGCCGGCTTCCGTTAAGGATTGTCGGATTTTCCCGCTCTGCCGCAGTCATGGAATGGATAATGGCTTCTATGCTTTTGAATGAGTTATCGTCCATATCCAGGTCTTTGATTGCCTTTCCCACGCCGGGAATCATGCTGGCCAGATCCTTGATATTACCCATTTTTTTCACCTGTTCGATCTGTTTCAGGAAGTCATCAAAATTGAACTGATCCTTAGCAAGTTTCCTCTGGATTCTGATTGCCTCTTCCGAATCAAACTGTTCCTGTGCTTTTTCAACCAGGGTAACTATATCACCCATACCCAGTATCCTGTCTGCCATACGCTCAGGATAGAAGATATCGAGGGCATCCAGCTTTTCACCGGTTCCGATGAACTTGATCGGTTTATT
>MEOR01000116.1:1098-13904 GCA_001769295.1 Bacteroidetes bacterium GWF2_49_14
CCTGATGGATAAGGCAGCACCCCCGCGGGTATCTCCATCAAGTTTGGTGAGCACCACCCCGTCGAAGTTCAGGCGGTCATTAAATTCCTTTGCGGTATTGACAGCATCCTGACCGGTCATCGAGTCTACGACAAAGAGTATCTCCTCAGGATCCAGTGCCGACTTGATCGCGGTGATTTCCCGCATCATTTCCTCATCCACGGCCAACCGCCCGGCGGTATCCACAATCACCAGGTCATACCCATGGAGGCGGGCATGTTTTACCCCGTTTTTGGCAATGGATACAGGATCCAGCATGCCATCCTCCGTGTAGACGGGAATCCCGGCCTGTTCCCCGATGATCTTCAACTGCTCAATGGCAGCCGGACGATATACGTCACCGGCTATGAGCAGGGGCTGACGACCCCTTTTGGTTTTAAGAAAATTTCCGAGCTTGCCCGAGAATGTGGTTTTACCGGAACCCTGCAAGCCGGCAATCAGGATTACGGTTGGATTTCCTTTCAGGTTAAGATCCGATTTCTGCCCTCCCATCAGGTCGACCAGCTCATCATGAACGATTTTAACCATCATCTGAGAGGGCTTAACGGCAGACAAGACATCTTGCCCCATGGCCTTTTCCTTGACTGTTGCCGTAAAGTCCTTGGCTATCTTGAAATTAACGTCCGCATCGAGCAATGCGCGCCTTACTTCTTTCAATGTCTCAGCAACATTAATCTCCGTGATTCGTCCCTGCCCTTTCAGCAGTTTTAACGACTTTTCCAGTCTTTCGCTTAGATTCTCAAACATAATACGTTACAAATTACATTCTCTCAGGCATTTCGATGCCGAGCAGGATCATTCCATCCTGAATATGGTTAGCAATAAATCTTGACAATGCCAGCCGGAAATCTCTCCTCACCACGTCAGTTTCACGAACAATGGGACATTGCTGGTAGAAATGGTTATACTCCTTCACAAGCTCATAGAAGTAATTGGCTATCAATGCGGGCGAAAGGTTCTGAGCAGCCTCGGTCAGAATGCCCGGGTACCCGTATACTCGTTTCAGAAGGGCTGATTCCCTTGGATCCAATTCCAGGTCAAGCGGCCAGGAATTGGATGCTACAATGCCTGCATCCAGGGCTTTCCTTTCGACCGATCGAATCCTGACACAGGTATATTGTATGAAAGGTCCGGTATTTCCGTTGAAATCTATAGACTCTTCGGGGTTGAACATCATGGTTTTCTGCGGATCAACCTTCAGGATATAATACTTCAATGCCCCCAAAGCGATCTGGTAATAAACAGCGGCCTTCTCATCTTCGGGAAAACCATCGAGCTTACCCAGTTCGTTTGAAACGGACCTGGCAGTTGCCACCATCTCATCTATGAGATCGTCTGCATCCACCACGGTACCTTCCCTCGACTTCATGCGCCCCTGAGGCAGCTCGACCATCCCATACGAAAGGTGGTAGAGTTTCTCTGCCCATGCAAAACCAATCTTTTTCAGGATCAGTGAGAGAACCTTGAAATGATAATCCTGCTCATTTCCAACAACGTATATATGCCTCGTGAAACCGTATTCCTCGAACCTCTGGTGTGCCGTGCCCAGGTCCTGGGTCATATAAACACTCGTGCCGTCAGAGCGCAACAATAACTTATGATCCAATCCGTCTTCAGTCAGATCCGCCCAAACGGATCCGTCTTCCTTCTGGTAAAGCACCCCATTGGCCAGTCCCATGGAAACCAGGTCCTTACCAAGTTTGTAGGTATTGGATTCGTAATAGATTTTATCGAAAGTAACACCAAGTTTCCGGTAGGTCTCATCAAACCCTTTGTAAACCCATCCGTTCATCGTGTTCCATAAATCGATAACTTCTTTTTCTCCATTCTCCCATTTTCTCAGCAATTCCTGTGCTTCACGGATCAGCGGGGCGTTGTTTTTCGCCTCTTCCTCCTTCATTCCGGCACCCATGAGCTCTTTGATCTCAACTTTATATGCTTTGTCGAACCGGACATAAAAATCGCCGACAAGTTTATCGCCCTTCAATCCGGCAGCCTCAGGTGTAATGCCTTCACCCCACTTTTGCCAGGCAAGCATCGATTTGCAGATGTGTATTCCGCGATCGTTGACCAGGTTAACCATTCTTACCTCATTGCCAGCTGCACCCACTATTTTTGAGACCGCGTACCCTAAGAGGTTATTCCGGATATGGCCCAGATGCAAAGGCTTATTTGTATTGGGGGAAGAGTACTCAACAACCACAGGAGCGCTGCCGGGAACTGGCAATTTGTGCCCATAATTCCTGAGATGCATGTTCTCACGGAAATAACTCATCCAGAATGCACTTGAGAGAGACAGATTAAGAAATCCTTTAATAACCTCGTAAGAATCTATGGAATCGAGTCGCTCTTTCAGATATTGGCCGATTTCATGACCTGTCTGCTCCGGGTTTTTTCCGGATATTCTGCTGTAGGCAAATACAACGACTGTAAAATCACCGGCCTGCTCTTTGCGGGTAGCTTGTACCTGGATTTTATCTTCTGTAATATCGGCCTGATACAGAACCCGTATGGCTTCTGAAGTGGCTTCTGCAATACGTTTTTCGATGCGCTCCATCGGAATAAAATAAGAGCCGCAAAGATAATAAAGATCAACCAAATTGGCTGATTAGTCCAAGTTTGTATAAATCAAGGATATATAACCTCGGATGTTTTCCCAGGAGGGTCTTTTCCAACGGCTTGCGGAGGGCTCGGTAAATCAAATGTACCACCTTAAGTAACCCGTACTTCCTTAGGCTTGCAGCGGTCCGTAAGAGTTTTATTTCCGAAGCTTCACCGGGACCGATCAGTCCTGTTTGTTGAAGATAAAAAAGACCTGAAACAGATTCCCGCACTTTTGCCAGAAAAACTTCCGCAGAATCAAGTCCAAGATGCACCAGCCCGTTATCAAGATGAATCACCGGGATGCCCCTGTTTTTTAATTGCAGGCCGAATAAGGTATCCTCATGTCCGTAACCGGTCAGATTCTCACTAAACCGAATGGAGTGAAAAATTGCTGCCGGAATCAGGAAATTAAAAGTGGAGAAAGATTTCCACGGGTCCCGGTTTCTCATGGAAGCCGGTATTTGTTCCCGATGTGTTCCGAAGATCCATCTCAACGTCAGCGAGCGGTTCACCGGAGGGATTGAGTCATACAATGTCCCACCCACCAGTACAGAGTCCGGGTTCATTTTCTTAATATAATCACGAATAAAAACCGGGCTGTTTACTTTTCCGTCACAATCAAGAAACAGCAGATAGTTGTAAGCAGCTTCGCTCGCCAGGAAATTCCGGTTGGCACTCCGGCTGAGCGGGTGATCCCTCCAGAAACAGCGCACTCCGGATAATAATGCCAGATTTTGCTGGTACTCGGGTTCCTCAAAATGTGGAGTGTCATCACTGACAATAATCTCATAAGGGATTCCGGCCTGAAGGATCTGTTCCCTGATCTCAGCGACCAATTGCCGGGGATCCCACCGGTAAACCGGTATTAAAACGGAAAGCATCGGATATTCTGTTTCGTCAAATGTAGTCATTGTCTATCTTTGCCCGAAATCCACCGTATGGGCTATTTAAAAAAATATATACTGATAACGCTCCTGGCGGGCATTTCTTGTTTTTCATCGTTCTCACAGGGTCACCGGATTACAGTCTTCTTGCCGGATCTTCCAGGCAAGGATATCATCCTGTCGCACAGGATTGGTCTGAAATTCTTTACGGATGACACGGTCCGGCTGCAACAGGACGGCCATGCCATTTTCTCTGGCGACACCCTGCTTCCGGAAGGAATGTACCAAATCGTTTTTCCTGATAAAAAATACATTGAATTCTTTCTGGGTCCGGTTCAGTTCTTTGATTTACGAACCCGTATCGGTGCTTTAAATGACAGTCTGGTATTCTCCGGCTCTAAGGAGAACAGTCTTTTCATACGCTGGCAGAATGAATATGCGAAAATACGCAACCGGTCTGCTGCCATTCAGGAAAAGCTGAAAAAAGGGGGACTGTCTGCCGATTCAGCCCAACTCCTGAACCGGGATTTACGGTTACTTCAGGCAAAGGGGAACCAGGTATGGGACGAATATTCCAAAGCTCTGGATGGCACCCTGCCCGGCCATTTCATTAAAGGATTAAGACCGTTTAAAATTCCTGAAACCCTTTCCTCCCCTAAAACGCAGGACGAGCAGTACAAACAGTATCTTTATATTCGGAGCCACTTTTTTGACAATGTGGATTTCTCTGACGACCGGCTGATCCGAACCCCTCTGATTGAAACCAAGCTGGATCAATATTTTAATCAGCTGGTACCGCCATTCCCTGATTCCATCATTTCAGAGTCAAGGATCCTGATTGACAAGGCAAGATCTAAGCCGCAGCTGTTTCAGTTTGTGTCCCAGTATCTTTTAAACCTCTATTCCGATCCAAAATACATGGGTACGGATGCCGTGTATGTTTGGCTTGCGGAAACCGTGTACCTTTCGGGGCAGGCTTTCTGGATAGATGAAGCTAATCTTCAGGGTATCAGGGCCCGCGTAGCAGAGATGAAACCCTTGCTGCTCGGAACCCCGGCCCCTGAACTTGCCGGTTTATTAAGGCCTGATGATTCACCAGTATCCCTGAAATTAATCCCCGACCGTTTTCTGATTCTCTATTTTTGGGAGCCCGATTGCAGCCATTGCAAGGAGGTCACCCCCAAGCTCTTTAAAGAATATGCGGAGCTTAAATCAATGGGAGCCGAGGTAATAGCATTAAACACAAGGACTGACAAGGATTCCTGGATCAAGTTCATTGATGAAAATAAGCTGAACTGGATTAATGCTTATTCACCCACCCATTATCGGGATATTACTGAACGATATCAGGCCTGGAGTACGCCTCGGATTTTTATCCTGGATTACAATAGGAAAATAATCGGAAAAGACATAAGTCATGACCAGATCATCCCTTTCCTTAAGCAGGAAATAGAACGGGAAAGGAAATAAAACTTAATCTTTAACTATCAATACCTTCTGGGTAAAAGGAGGCAGGTCGTCGATCAGTAACCGGACCAGATAAATTCCTGAGACCGGGGCTTGTATATGTAAATCGATAATATTTCCGGTTTTTTCAGTTTCTGTGGTAAGCTGCTGGCCTGTGAGTGAGAACACGGCTACCCGAACCGATTTGAAAACTAATTTTCCAAGGTCAACCTGGAATTGCCCGTTATTTGAGCTTTTCAGAATACTAATCTCCTGGGCATAAGAGTTCTTTAGGTAGGCGGTTTCCAAACCTATATCCAGAGAAGTGTGAAAACCGACAACATCAGTCATAGGCTGCCACTGATTGCCTTTTATTGCAAAGGCGGTATTGACTCCATTGGATCCCCTGTCGATGGCCATTTTTGAATAAAAGGTTCCCTGGTCCCAGGGTTTGATCTCGAATCCGACATAATTGAGGGTATCAAAATTTACCGGGCTCTTTAACCAAATTGTTGCACGGCAATCCTGACGAAGGTCGGAAAGCAAAATGGAGTCCCTGATAACAGGCTGGCGCTGGGCATTCCAAACAACAACGGGCAAATAATATCCGCCCGCCCATTTCGACAGACGTTCCAGGTGAATAGTGATTCCGGTGATCATATAGGCGGTGTCACCAGAATTGCGGAAGGAGTCCGCAAAAGCGGTAATACCCAGGCTATTGGATCCAGGGATGTAAGCCTGTGCACCCATCGTGAAGAAGCCTGTGTGGTCATCTTTTGCAATATTGGTAACTGTTACCGACCGGAATGCAATATTATCAGACAGGACCTTGATACGGTTATAGTGGACCAGGGTATCCGAATACTCCGGGAATTCAACAATCTGTTCCGTGGTATACTCACCCGGATCGGTCAAGGTGAGTGAAATTGGGCCAGCTCCCGCATATATTGATGGGTTTGCATTAGGAATTTTCCAGTTAACCGATAGAGGGCTGCCAGTGCTGGCATCTGTAAGCTCTATGGTCCGGCCAGGAACAATGCGGTTTTCGGAAACGTTACCGTCAGGATAGTCAAAAACACGGAGCGATTGCCGTGTGGAGTCCCTTCCCATACTATTTGCAACCGTAAGTGACGCGAAATATTGACCTGACTCAGGGAATACTACCGGAGCAGGCCGGTCGCCAGACAAATGGTCCGGGACACCACCCGGTATGTTCCATGCCCAGGTTGCCGGTAAACCCGTTGACTTTTCTGTAAAATAGACCTTTTTACCCGTCTGAATCAGGTCAGGCCGGATGGAGAAATTTGCCAGGGGCTTGCCCCCGCCATAGGGATCATATCCATTCATCGTCATCACACCCGTTTTAAGTGGATCGAGCCAGCACTGTAGTTGATTGGAAGAATCCGGGTACCGGTCCCAGCTGATTGACAGCTTCTGGAAATAGTCATTGAAATTATAGTCACAACTCGCATCCCCTCCGGTCAGATCACCAACAAGCCTGTGGTCAGTATTGAAAAGTCCTGATCCCGATGAGCCCGGTTCTGTGGTTCCGAGGTCCCACTGGCTGATTTTCCAGTGTGTGTTCGCATCAAAGCCACCGCCAAAATCCCCGGTAACTACCCGGTGGTACGTTTTGGAAATCTTCTTGACATCCCCGCCGGGATGGTGAATGCAGACTACAGAATCCAGGTAAGAAACCACACGACGATCCCAGCCAGCATAATAGGGATCATAGCTTTTGGGAGGAGCTGAACTTAGCTCCACCAGGCAAAAGTCAATCTGGCTGGTGGTAGCCAGCAGTTTTGATCCCGATAATGAATATTGAAGACTTCCAGCCCCGGTCCCGCAGTCGGGCTTTTCATACCGGAAATAAAAAACCGACTGTTCAGCGTGCCAATCCAGAGCGATACAATGATTTGCCGTCAACAGAAGCGGTCGCCCGCTGTTTTGGGATGTATTGATTAAAGTGCCGGAGCAAAGCCAGACCCCTCCCCTGATAAACTTGACGACAGCCCTCTTTTCTATTTGCCAGTCTGCCCCTGGCGGACAATTAATATCCACATTGCAGTAGCCCGATTTTTCAATTTCGGTTTCACTAAAGAATCCCTTGAAATCATGGCTGACCTGGCCGATAATCACATGGGGATCAAAGGCTGTACCCGCGCTCACATTAAGCTCAACGGTCAACTGATCTCCCGGTAAAGGCACCGTAGCCAAAACTCCCGAGGGAAGCTCATTGATCCTGGTAAAGGCACCACGTACCACCTTGTAGCCTGGCGTGTATAAATACATGCTGGCACCATCAGGTAAGTGAAACCGGTGAAAAATGATATTCAGGGATCGTGCACCTGAGGAAGAGATTGTCAGACGCCATACCCGCCGTCCATCTGGCAATTCTTCCCAAACCCCGTCTTTCATGGGGGTCAGGCTTGTCATGATGGGATAGGCAAAGAGCATCGATTTCAGTCGGTCCTGAAACTGCCCGGAATAGGATTTTATCTGACGGTCCGATAAAGGATCAAGCTGAAAAACGGGGGATTGTGATTTCAGTTTTGTAGTAAGGCTCCATGGGCTGCCGGGTGATTCAACCTGGGCAAGGACAGATAATATCGGAAAAGAAAATATAATTGAAAGAAAAAGTTTTCTCATGGATTCCTCCTAAATCGGGTACCGGCAAAGGTAGCCATTATCAGGAGGAACCCAAGGGAAAACGATCTTTTGGATTAGTTAAAAACGATGTGGTTGGGACCGATTCCAACCTCTATGGAATCAATGAGCCCCCCCGTCGGTTCATAACGCATCAGCCAGCCTGCTGCCGTAAAAGAGGGTGCGGAGAGGCCATAAATTCGTCCTGTTTCCGGATCGACTCCAAATCCATAGAATGTTTTGGCAACCAAGGCCTCCGGATTTTGGGTTTGTTCCTGATAATTAATGACATATAATCCTCCGGCCTCCAGAAAATAGATATTCTTCCCCTTCGGGTCAATCCCGATCGATTGAGGCCAGTAAAAATCCCCGATGGAACCGATGGATATTTCACGGATCACCTCCCCATTGTCCGGATTGCCGACCCACAGGGAGGACCCGGATTCAAAGGCTATATTCCAGCCTTCCCAGACGACCTTGCCTTTACAGAGGACCCAGAGGTTATCGTTCCTGTCGATCACCATATCAGTCGGGTTTTTGCCTGTATTCCAAGTGGCAATCACCTTATCCGAGTGGGTGTCAATCACTGTCAGTGTGCTGTCGTTACCCCACCCTCCTGAGTTTGCCACAATTACCTGGTCATTGTACAGGATCATATGTTCCGGCCCCATACCGCAAGGTATCGTATCGGTAATCCGGTGTGTTGCCACATCAATGACAAGAATCTGACCCGTAAAGTTCCCAACTGACAAATAGGCCTTTTCTTCGTTGACTGCAAGTATATAGCGCGGATACTCAAGGCCATCAATGATTCCGATCGACTCAAATGATTTGAGATCAACAACTTCAACTTTTTGTGAATTATTTACTACGATAAACCCTTTGGTTCCGGCTATGCTGAATGACTGGACAACATCTCCCAGAGGCCGCCCGTTAACCATTTCAAAAAGGTGATTGACCGATTCCGATGAATCCTGTCTCAGGTAGCTGACAGAACCGTTTGAATTTCCAAAAGCACCTTCATTGGTAATAAACGCGCCATGCTGGAATCCTGACTCATCTGAATCGCCCGGATTGTCCGGGTTACAGGATGCCAACATAAATGCTGATACGATGAAAGGTGCAATACTCCTAATTATCTGCATAAATTTTTGATTTTTGATTAAAC
Organism: Bacteroidetes bacterium GWF2_49_14; assembly: GCA_001769295.1. Taxonomy (GTDB): domain Bacteria; phylum Bacteroidota; class Bacteroidia; order Bacteroidales; family UBA12481; genus UBA12481. The sequence goes on from MEOR01000116.1 coordinate 9,886, forward strand.
ATGTAATTCATTGATAATAAAAATGATCTCCCGGGAGCGGGATACGCGCGTATCAGTTGATAAGAGTGATTCAGGAGGTTATTGACCCGAAAAGAGATCAGAACCTCATTTTCTTTCAAAAACAGCTTGTGGCTCATACTGAAATCAGCAATGTGAATGGGTTTCAGCATGAGCCAGGGGTCATGGTCGTCGGTGGTATAACGACTTCCGGTAAAACGGTACGACAGAAACCCTTCAAAGCCTCGAAATGCCAAGGAAAACCGGCTTTGCACCTGATGCCTCGGAACATAGGGTATTTGACCGGCAAGCCGGGTGTTGTCGGATAAAATGTTCATATCAAGGCTTTCAGTGAAGCTGTAGGTGCTATTAATTGTTGCGCGTACAGCACCGATTTTGCCTGAATAGTTGCCCGATGCTTCAAAGCCCTGGCAGCGCACGAATCTGATATTCTCAGGAGACCAGTAGGTTCCCGAGGGTACCCACTGGACCCAGTTATGGATGTCTTGAAAGAAGAAGGTGGTTGACAGTTGAATCTCTGATCCCGATTCACTCTTTTGACCCCACTCCAAACCGGATTCCACGCCTGTACCGGTTTCAGGAAGGAGCGAAGGATTTCCACCCGGTTGCCAGAACCTTTCATTGAGGGTGGGTAACCTGAATTTATTGGAGGCCTGGCCTCTGATCAGGAGGTTGATTCCTGGAACTTCATATCGGGCTGATAGTGAATATAAAGTCCTGGTCTGTGAACCTGAAAGGAGCACCTGCCTCAAACCTGTCATAAAGGTTAAGTGTTCCGTCTTATATCGGGCTGAACCAAATGCAGCACCCCTGTATTCAGTCATGATCCCTGTGAAGGAGCTTCCCCGTGCTTTTTGGGATTCAACCTCGGAGCCGGCCTCAAAGGTCAGGGTATTCGAAGGATACCATCTGCCGGAAAGACCGGCGGAGCTACTCCCTGAGTAGAGTCCGGACTGTCTGAATGCCTGATTTGTGGTCCTGGCATATTCCGTATACAGCAAGCTGTCGGCAAACCGGGATCCCACGATCTCCAGTACTGATTTTTTCCAGATTTTTGAAATCCTGGTAAATAGTCGGAATGACTGATCCTGCTGGTTTGCGGGGTTGCCATATCCGGAACTCATGGCAGCTGGCAGATCCTTATCACGGTCCTGCAACCACATACCTGCCTGCACCGACCAGCTGCGCGGCAGGCGCAGGAACAGGTGTTGCTGAAAACCCGAAGTTTTCAGTGTATCATTTGTTCGTCGCTCAACCGGACTGCCCGGCATAAAGGTATTCCGGTAGGTGTAATTATTCCGGCTTGATTGCAAATAGCCTCCCGCATGATACTGCCATGAATCGTTTCCGGTCCTTACGCCAACACCGGTTTTGTAATGATTCCAGGATCCTGCCTCCCCAAAAATCATGAAGCTGAGCCGGTTATTCCAGTCGGGTTTATTGATCAGGTTCAGGGATCCTCCAAAAGTTCCGCTGCCGAAAAGGGAACCCGAGGCACCATAAATCAGCTCAACCTCATCAGCCATCAGGGAAGAAACCAGCGATAAATCAATGGAACCAGTTGTCGGGCTGTTAATCGGAATTCCGTTCCAGTTGACCTGAGTATGTGAAGGACCAGAACCTCTGAGGCGAATCGAACTGAGAGAGCCTTCTCCTCCATACTGGGTCACATTTATGTTCGTCTCAGATTTCAGGAGTGTTGCCAGATCTGAAATTGCATACCGGCCTTTTTGCAGGGAGTCTATCCGGATACTCTGGAAACTGCCTGATTGGGAAGATTTTGCATAACCGCTGATGGTTATTTGCTCAATCGGAATAATGATATCCTGGGCATACAGATCAACAGCCCACCTGAAAAAGAAGGTTGTGAGAAGAAAAACAATAAATGCCGGTTTTCTGTTTTTGCCCATCATTCCTCTCGGTTTATTCCGAACCTACGGATTTATTAACAGCACAGGCAGGTCTTCTGACTTTCTCCCTGCATCTGGCGCCTTCCCATTCCCAAATTGGAACAGTGGCGGGTTGCCAGTGCAGTTCCCGGAGATTACAGCAGCGGAAACTGTTCAGGTTTTTCACCTGATTCCCTTTTTTTGCAGTTACCGGATGATAACTGCAAACCGGTGCGATGCAAAGTTAGTGATAAATAATCCCCTCATGCAGCTCGTCTGAATCAAAAGTGTTATATTTTTAAACAAAAGTCAACAATGGACCAAGACTCAATATATCAGCGTATTAAATGGTTAAGAGATGAACTTAACGTGCATAACTACAGGTATTATGTCTTAAATGAACCGACCATCGGGGATTTTGATTTCGACCGGATGATGACTGAATTGATCCGATTGGAGGAGGAGTACCCGCAGTTTTCCGACCCCCTTTCTCCCTCCCTCCGGATCGGGGACGACCGCACAGAAGAGTTTATCCAGAAAGAGCATAAATACCCATTGTATTCTTTGAGCAATACCTATGATTTCGAAGAGCTGAGAGAATTTGATGAGAGGGTGACCAAATCCGTGGGTTCAGTTGAATACGTCTGTGAGTTGAAATATGACGGGGCTGCGATTAATCTCTCATATGAAAAGGGGAAACTCGTTCAGGCCGTAACCCGCGGTGACGGGGTCAGGGGTGACGATGTTACCTCCAATATCCGAACCATCCGCAGTATACCCTTAACGCTTCAAACGCCTGTTTTTCCTGATTTTTTCGAAATCCGCGGAGAAATCCTTCTTCACAGGAAAATCTTTGATGAGCTGAACAGAGATAGGGTTGAGCTGGGTGAAGCTCCGTTTGCAAACCCGAGAAATGCTGCTTCCGGAACACTTAAAATGCAGAAAAGCAGCATTGTGGCAAAGCGAAAACTCGACTGTCTTCTGTATAGCCTCGCAGGCTCAAAACTGCCGGCTTCTACCCATTCGGGCAATCTTGAATGGGCACGAACGGCCGGTTTCAAAGTCCCAAACTATATCGGGATATTTCCTGACCTCGAGGGGGTAATACAGTTTATCGGAAAATGGGAGAAGGAACGGAGAAATTTGCCATTTGACACGGATGGTGTTGTTATCAAGGTAAATTCCCTTGACCAGCAGCAGGAATTAGGTTTCACCGCAAAAAATCCGAGATGGGCTGTCGCTTATAAATATGCCCCTGAACAAGCTGAAACGCGGCTTCTGTCTGTCGATTTCCAGGTTGGACGGACCGGGGCCATTACCCCTGTGGCTAACCTGGAACCGGTTCTTCTGGGGGGCACAACCGTACGAAGGGCTTCGCTCCACAATGCGGATCAGATCAGCCTTCTTGACCTTCATTTCGGCGATCGTGTCCGCATAGAAAAGGGTGGAGAGATTATTCCCAAGATAACAAGTGTGAACAAAAAAGAACGCGACCGGTCTGCCTTACCTGTTTCATTTATCGAAGTGTGTCCGGAGTGCGGAAGTTCACTGACCCGTGATCCGGCTGAAGCCAGACATTTTTGTCCGAACGAAGCGAGTTGTCCACCGCAGGTTAAAGGCAGGCTTGAACACTTCATCAGCCGACGGGCTATGAATATTGAAGGCATCGGACAGGAAACGGTTGACCAGCTGTACCGGGAAAAACTGATTAGTACCCTGCCCGACCTTTATGCTCTTTCGGCAGAACAGCTCATGACCCTGGATCGTTTTGCCGATAAATCCGCTGAAAACCTGATAGCGGCAATCAGGCGTTCCGTTGAAGTGCCTTTTGAGAGGGTTCTGTATGGAATAGGGATCCGGTTCGTGGGAGAAACGGTAGCAAAAAAGCTGGCCAGATCCCTCGGTTCGATTGACCGCATTATGGAGGCCTCGCGTGAGGAATTACTGAACATTGATGAAGTTGGGGACAGAATTGCCGACAGCGTAATGAATTGGTTTTCAAAACCCGGAAACCGTGAGCTCATTGATCAGCTGAGGCAAGCCGGCCTGCAGTTTAATTCAGAAGTCAAGGATTCTGCGGGTATTAATTTGCCCCTGTCCGGAAAGTCGATT
>MEOR01000117.1 GCA_001769295.1 Bacteroidetes bacterium GWF2_49_14
TATAACCGGTTTTGGGATCTATGGACAGATTTATGTCACCCATATTCTGTTCAATTTCAATCAATGTGAAGCCGGGTGCAACATTTTTTACAGATGTTGAACCCATGTTGGCTTCAAGGGTCAGGCTTCCGGTGAGTTTGTCAATATCACTGGTGCAGTTGCTGAATTCGGCGTCCATGCTATTTACTGTACCGATTGAAACCGTACTGAACTGGGCTTCAATTTCGAGCGATGAAGCTGAAGTTATTTTAAACATTTCACTATGCTGAAGCTCTACTGATGCATTCCTGAGTTCACCTATTGTTGCTTTCCCAAACTGAAGTTCGATGCTGGTTTGTGCGCCCGTGAGGCTGACTGCATTGATGGATCCGAACTGAACGCTAAGGTCAGTCTTGCCGGTAAGCGAGCTGAGGCTTACATCTCCAAACTGGTTGGTCAGGCTTATCGGGATGTTTTTCGGACACTTCACGTGGTAATCAATCCTAAAAGATTGCTTTTCACCACGATCATTCTTCATGTTCATTTCGCCGTCTTTACCGATCCTGGTTTTGGCAAAAATCTCATTGCCGCCCTCGCTGAACTCAATCTTGATCTGCTCCAGCAGTTTCTTCGCCTTGGATTCCGGTGTAGCGGTAACTTCAACGATATAGGTGATTACTACCTTGTTCTGATCCCAGTCGGTAACGGTGATGTTTCCAAACTGATTCTCGATTTTCAGGGTTGAGGCAGAATTGGTGGTATACTCCTTCTGGTTCTCTTCACGAAGGGTTTGTGACTGCAGGCTGATAGCAGCGCTAAGAAAACCTGCCATCAGGAGTAATGATTTAAAGTAACGTGTTTTCATGATTTACATTTTTTGAATTATTGTTTTGTTTGATCTGGTTAAGCATTTCAACGAAATCCTGCATGACTTTCAACCGCGCCTGGTAGTAGCTAATCATTGCATTAACAATCCGCTCATCTCCCGGATTCAGGCCCATTTTCTTTTGAAGATTCGTGTGGAGGGAGTCCATTCTGGCTATTTCCTGATGCATCGCATCCTTGGTGATTTTATCTGTATAGTGTGATAATGAGTCAACTCCGGTTGTTGTTTGATCGATCTGGCTGGTGAAATAGTATTCTACTTTCTGCAATTCCGGGCTAATATCACCCAGCCTGAAGCTGGCCGGTGCTGCATCGAAATAACGGTCATAAACAAATATTGATGAGGCAATCAGGAGGAGCCCAACGGCGGCCATGGAGGTTATCCTGTAAATCTGTCGTATCCGGTTCCTGCGCTGCTGAAACCTTAGCCGGCCTTCGAATCGTTCAAAGTGTCCCTCCATCGGTTCCTCATTTGTGAACATCTCTTTGTTCTCCCTTATAAATTTCTCTAACTCGTCCATCTTATCACATCTTATCACATTTCCACATTTCCACTTTTCAACATTTATACTGCTGCCATAATTTGCAACAGTTTCTGCTTCCCCCTTGAGAGCTGCGCCCTGCTTGTTGACGGGGGCACCCCCAGGATCTGTCCGATCTCATCGTGATCATACCCTTCGAAAAGACTCAGGTTCAGGACCAGCCTGTATTTTTCGGGAAGCAGTTGCATCGCCCGTTTAACTTTGCTTACCTTTTCCTCAACTGTTTCCTCTTCAGATTGCCAATCCGGTTCGGGAACCATTTCGTCAGGTACATCTGCAACCAGATCTACCTGGTCTTTTCTTTTTCTCAACGCATCTAAAGAACGATTCACCACAATCCGTTTCAGCCATCCGCCGAAACTTGAACTCAGGTCTACGGTTCCCAGATTCTGAAAAGCCGTTAAAAAGGCTTCCTGCATAACATCTTCCGCTTCCATTCTGTCGCCCAGAATCCTTAGACTTACGTGATACATCGGCTTAAAGTAGAGCCGGTATACCTTCATTTGTGCCTCGGTGCTGCCTTTCCGGCAACTCTCGAGCAGTTCATGGTGCTTGATCCTATTTACGGTTCCGGGTTCCATTTTCAATCATAAGACGTGTTGGAAAAAAAAATGCTGCAATTTTTAAGAAAAAGTTGCAGCACTTAAATAATATGGAGACATGATCTCAGCCTCCGGAAATCATGTGAATGATCTCAACCGTGTCGCCTTCCTTGATGGCAGCATCCTCCCATTGCGGCTTTCGCACCAGCTGCCCGTTTATTTTTACCACCAGGTTTGGGAAGGTGAAATTCTTAATTCTGAGAACTTGACGGATGGTGAGTTCATCGCCCGGGAGCTGTTCGGGGTTGTTGTTCAAGGTGACTTTCATTGAATTAATTGCATGGTTTGTCCCCGTATGGGCGCGCTGCGCGCGCCCGTGTCGACCTATTTCTTCGTTTGCTTAAAGATTCCGGTAGTTATTTCTCAGGAAGCCTTTTACCTGTTCCAGGATCGGCTTGGTAAATTCAAGAAAAAGATCCTGCGGTGGCGGCGGCATCATGGGTTTTCTTTTACACAGTTCTAGCTGTTGCGGGGAGAGGGCTCGACTGTCACCATTATAATTGGCCCAATCTGTAACCCAGACAAAAGTGCCGGGGTATTTCTGTGAAGCCCTGGGTTTATTCGTTTTGGCATCCATAACCTGGACCATAAGGACACCGGTTGATATGACTTCCCGTCTGTGGGTTGTCAGCTTTGCCTTAACCTGGTTGTATACATTAACCTTTTGGCCGTTGACGGTGGTATTTCCCACTAGCACCGAATCCTTACTCGTGTATTCCTTCTCAGATTCCTTGTCGCTGGTCGCCCCAACTACGAAATCATCGAATTGCATAACAAGTATCTCATCAACATAGGGCAGACTCTTTGCAGCTGCGGGACTGTAGAATTCCACGAATTCCTGCTTCAATCCTTTTGCCAGGAAGGAATAAACCTGATCGTAAAAGAACTCTGAACTGAGTTTGTAACGGCCGGGAACGGGGATCTGGTCAACCATAACCTTGAGGGTTGCTTCGAACTTTGCCTGTTCGGTTCTTTCTTTAACGTCCAAATACCCGGGAACAAACCGGTCGGCATTGAGGAATTGATAATAGGCATCCTTTGCTGAAAACCGTGTTCCCTGTTTCATAAGGTTGACGCCTGCAGTATAGGCTTCAGGTGCAGCCTTCTGACGGGCTTCAGCCAGCTGTTCTCCATAAAATTCCGGTGATTTGATGATTTTCAAAGCTGCCGGACAGTGGCGTATTTCATCTGCCATTTGGTTCAGAGATTCATATCGGTCAACCACCCCGGCATACCGTAAGGGATCCTTACTGGTAAGCAGCTGATCTATCTCATCCTTTGAGGTACTCACCGCCAGCGGATAGGCTTCCTTGAGGGTTTCGGCAGATTTCTTGCTGTCGGGATTATCGCGCAGCCGTTCGACAGCTTTGAGCACTGCGGCCGGATAATTGCCTTCCTGAAGTGCCTTTTTCCCGGTTGAACAAGCGGAGACCAGCAGAACAATTGCAACGAGGGTTGTTGAAATCAGATTTTTTTTCATTTTGTGAAATAGAAGGTTATAGTTTGACTTTTTCCCCTTTGGAACTGAAAGACTGAGTGCCCAGACCCTGACCAATCATTTCCATAACAGCAAATTCATAAGGTTCAAATATCATCCCGAAGAGATGTGTAAAACCAAAGTTTTTCCTCATTTGCTCATTAAGTGGGGTTGAAGGTCCTAACAGATAAAGGTCGGTTTTTGTTTTCGCATAGGCCAGAATCTCAGAAACCGATTTGTTAATCAGGCTGGTAGCTGAGATGATCACCTGGCCTGCTGCACTTGTCGCCGAGGGGAGTTCAGCGGCTCCGGACAGGTCAGCATGTTCCTTCTGCAGGTCGAATACCTTCAGGGGAAGTCCGGCACTCCTGAACTTCTCCACCAGGGGCGGGAAGTACCCTATCATGACGGTAGGTTTATCCTTGCCGAACTGTACCAGGTCGAAAATATCACCCGTCAGGGGATACTCCTGTTCGTAATTCAATACGGCATTGGCATATGCCAGCTGGAAAATCCTGTGATCCTGCCGGTTAAGATCGATTTTTGTAACCAGCAACGCATCCGTCTCAAGTGTAATCCCCAGTGTGGAGGATACCCCGATCTGTCCGTTTGCCAGCATAATCCCGAAATACATTTTACCCCTGACTGATGCGAGGATGTTGCCCGCATTATATGGGCACCTTTCTGAAAGAAATACCAGTGGGTCTGTCATAGCTGCAAATGATGCCCAAAGGTAAAAAACTTGGGGAGACAAACTCGATATGTATAAATATGCATAATGACATAAATCATATAATCATAGGGGGTTGGGTGTCGTTTATGTGCTATTTTTGTCACAAACGAAAGCAAAAAAATAGTTTTATGGACATTAAAAAGATGTTTGAAGCCCACAAACTGCTGGCAGAATTCCGGTATGATGTTACGCCGCTGGAAAAAGGGTACACAGATAAGGTTCTATACATAAATTTATCCAATAATTCATTTATAATCAAGGATGTACCTCCCCTTATGAAGGAAAAGTTCATCGGAGGAAAGGGATATGGACTCAAGCTGCTTTGGGATGCCACAAAACCCGATACCCAATGGAATGATCCGGAAAATGAGATCATTATTTCATCGGGCCCGATTGCCGGGATTACCCAATATTCTGGCACCGGAAAGTCATTGGTGGTAACCCTTTCACCTGCAAGTAATTCTGTTACAGATAGTAATGCGGGCGGATATTTCGGTCCTTTCGTAAAGTTCTCGGGTTTTGATGCCATCGAGTTACAGGGTAAGGCTAAATCGGATGTGATTATAATCATCGACGGAACCACCGGAACGGTCAGTATTGAGGAGGCGCCCCGGGAGCCGCTCGACAGCCATGTGCTCAGCGAGATTCTGACAGAGATGTATGCATCGGACTCCGACAGCAAGCAGAATGTCTCCGTGATTACAACCGGAATGGCTGCAGAACATAGCTGGGTTGGGATGATGAACTTCAGTTTCTTTGATAAGAAGAAAAATCGTGTACGGCTGAAGCAAGCTGGAAGGGGAGGAACCGGAACCGTTCTGCGCAACAAAAAGGTTAAGGCCATTGTCTGCAAGATTCCGGGTGTGAAAGGCAATCTCAACAATGTAGTCGATCTGCCGGCCATCATGGAAAGGGGTAAACGTTTTAATGCCGAGATCCGTGAGCTGGATGACAAACAGTGCGAAATGCGTACCAAAGGGACTGCCCACCTGATGGAGATCATGAATGATTATGATCTGCTGCCCACAATGAACTACAAATATGGTTCTCACCCGGATGCATACAAGATTGATTCAGAAATATGGAAATCAAGGTTTAAGCAGGGTACTCCTGACGGCTGCTGGATTGGTTGCAATATGGGCTGCGCAAAGGCAGTGGATCCCTATATCGTAAAAACGGGTCCTTATGCCGGTGAGGATGTGCTGGTAGACGGACCTGAGTATGAGAATGCTGCCGGATTGGGCTCCAACTGCGGCATCTTCGATCCTGACTATATTATTGAGGCCAATTTCTATTGCGATACATACGGCATGGATACCATCAGTTGGAGCACGATGATGGCCTTTATCATGGAGTGTTATGAAGCCGGTGTACTCAACAAGGAACGGACCGGAGGTCTGGAACTGAACTGGGGAAATACGGAAGCTGCAATTGAACTGCTTCACCAGGTTGCACGGGGAGAAGGATTTGGCCTGATTGCGGGCAAAGGCATCCGGCAGATGAAAGAACATTTTGCAAAGGAATTCGGCGCGGATCCGAAATTTCTGCAGGATATCGGAATGGAAAACAAAGGGCTGGAGTATTCCGAGTACGTATCCAAAGAGTCGCTCGCCCAACAGGGCGGTTTTGCCATGACCAATAAAGGCCCCCAGCATGATGAGGCCTGGCTGATTTTTATGGATATGGTTAATAATCACATTCCTACCTTTGAAGCAAAGGCAGAGGCACTTCACTATTTTCCGATGTTCAGAACCTGGTTTGGCCTGGTTGGTTTATGCAAACTTCCCTGGAATGATGTGGAACCCGCCGATAATGCCGAAACCAGTGAACCGGCCAAGGTTCCTGAACACGTTGACAATTATGTTACTATTTATAAGGCTGTTACGGGTCGTGACTTTGATAACAAACGCTTGATCGAGGACTCCGAACGAGTCTATAATTTCCAGCGGGTTTTTAACCTCAGGAGAGGTTATGGCGTGAGGAAGTATGATGCCCAACCCTTCAGGGCAGCAGGTCCGGTTACCCTTGAAGAATATGAAAGCCGAGCCGAACGTTACGATAAGCAACTGAAAGAACAAGTTGGGTTTGATCCCGAAGGTAAGACCACCGCGGAAAAGCACAAGGCACTCCGGGCCTATCGCGAAGGACGGTATGAACAACTCCTTGATGCTGTATATAATCGCAGGGGTTGGAATAAAAACGGTGTTCCCAAGATCGAGTTTCTCAAGAAGATAGGGATGGACCTCCCGGAAGTGTTGGAGGTGGTTGCACCGTTTCAAGAGTGACGGACGACTGACGACGGATGACCGACGTCGGTCATCCGTCGTCCGTCATCCGTCCTTTTCTATTATCTTTGCGCCCCGATGACTGAAGAAAAACTTGCGGCAAAGAGCAGGGAACTGGGCGACGAGAAAATTCCCCGGTTACTGTGGAAATACTTCCTTCCTGCGTTCGTCGGGGTTATCATGAATGCCACCTACAACATCGTTGACCGCATCTTTATCGGTCAGGGTGTTGGGTCCATGGCGCTCTCCGGGCTTAGCGTTGTTTTCCCCATTATGCTGATTGTGATGGCCTTTGGCATGCTCATAGGCATGGGGGCTGGGGTTCAGGTATCCATAAATATGGGCAGAAAAGATTTCTCCAGGGCTGAAAAGGTGCTGGGGAACGGGGTATTCCTGATGGTCGTGGTGGGGCTTTTGGTAACTTTTCTGGGGTTCATGATCAAAGGCCCCATGCTGAGAGCTTTCGGAGCTACCGATGAAACGATCCGGTATGCGCAGGATTACCTCAATATCATCCTTATTGGCGTTGTCTTTCAAATGATCGGTTTTGGCCTCAACAACATAATCCGTGCAGAGGGTAATGCCAGGATCGCAATGCTTTCCATGCTCCTGAGCGGTGGCATTAACCTGGTGCTTGATCCGGTTTTTATTTTCGTTTTCGATCTTGGCGTCAAAGGCGCTGCTTATGCAACCGTCATTGCCATGATTGCGCTGGATGTATGGGTGCTTCTGCATTTTACAAGCAGGCGCGCAGTGATCAGGCTTCGCATGCCAAATATCAGGCCCAACTGGAAAATTATCGGGCTGATTATTTCCATCGGGATGGCCCCGTTCTTTATGCAGCTGGGCTCAAGTGCCGTTAATGCACTGTTTATGAGTCAACTGATCAAACATGGCGGCGACCTGGCCGTAGGCGCAATGGGGATAATTGCCTCAGTATCCCAATTGCTGATCATGTCCATGGTTGCCATCAACATGGCAAGCCAGCCCATCATCGGATTCAATTTCGGGGCTCGAAATTACTCACGTGTTAAGGAGACTGTTAAAACGGGAATTATAGCTGCAACCGGAATCGGCCTTTTCGGATGGCTGATCGTCCAGCTCTTCCCCCATTTTATTGTCCGGTTGTTTAACTCCGATGATCCTGTACTGTTTGATATCGCAGATAAAGGGCTAAGAATATTTTTGCTGACCTTACCCCTGATCGGTTTCCAGGTTATTGCCGCCAATTTTTTCCAGAGCATCGGTAAGGCTAAAATGGCCACCTTCCTCTCATTGCTCCGGCAACTGATCATCCTGGTACCGGCCTTGCTCATCCTGCCCGATATTTTCGGGCTGAAAGGTGTCTGGCTCTGCAGTCCGGTAGCCGATGTAACCTCAGCCATCATTACAGGATCTTTCCTCCTATGGCAGGTTCGAAAACTTGGAACAGAAGACCCCGATAAGATCGCCGGCGGCAAGCCCCATCCTGGACCGGATGATGAAGCAACAACCCGGGCTGTTGAGACCTTCCAGATTGTGACACCGGAATAATCTCCTACTTTTATCAGGATAAATCAAACCTGATGAATAAGTCTTTTTTTTGCTCAATGGTACTGGCCGCTGCCGGCATCCTGTCCATAACCTCGTGTCAGTTCAGGGAAACCACCTCGCCATTGGACGGAGCCGCATGGATAACCGACAATGAACCTCTTCCTTCATCAGACAGCCTCTACTACCAGGATCAACCTGCACCGCTTCTGCGCACTTCCTTTAGTGTTCCGGGCAGGATTCGAAAGGCGGAATTGCATATTACAGCGGCCGGCTATTACGAAACCTGGATCAACGGGCGGCCGGTTGGCGACCCGCAGCTGGATCCGGCCTGGACGGATTACAGCAAACGGGTGTATGTAACAACCATTGACGTTACGGATCAGATAATTAAAGGCGAGAACGTATGGGGAATTATGCCCGGGAACGGATTCTATAATCCATTGCCGCTCAGAATGTGGGGTGGCCGGAATATCCGGACTTCCATGCCTGTTGGGAAGCCCGCGGTAATGGCATCCATGAGGATTACCCTTCGCAGCGGCAGGGAAGTGAGGGTTGCAACATCCGGCGGCTGGCGTTATACGGGCGGACCCGTTATCAGGAACAGTGTTTACCTGGGGGAATGGTTTGATGCCAGAAAGGAAATCATGGATTGGTGCCTGCCCGGAACTGACCTGTCGGCATGGAATCCGGTAAAAGAGGTTGATGGCCCGGGCGGCAAACTCATCGAGGCAGATTTTCCACCCATAAGGGTGACAAAGTGGATCGACCCCATAGCAATCCGGAGAGATTCAATCAACCGGGCAGTTGTTGATTTCGGACAGAACCTTGCCGGTGTGGCTAGGATCAGGATCAGGGCAGAAAAGGGCGACACCATCCGCTTCCGCTATGGCGAGCGGATCTACGCCGATGGTTCCATCAATCCCATGACAGCCGTTTGCGGCCAGATCAAAAGGCCCGGAGTGGGCGGACCAGGCGCTCCTTCTGTGGCTGAACAGATTGATGTCTATATTGCCAGGGGCGTCGATCCGGAGTTTTTCCAACCCCGGTTCACCTTTCATGGTTTCAGGTATATGGAAATATCAGGGCTGGACTACATCCCGGTAAAGGAAGAAATTCAGGCAGGAAGGATGAATACCGATGTAAAGAGCTCCGGTGGAATTCAAAGTTCATCGCAATATCTGAATAAGCTGAATGATTTGTGCCAATGGACGTTCCTGAGCAACTTGTTCAGCGTTCAGTCCGATTGTCCGGCCCGTGAAAAGTTCGGGTACGGCGGTGATATTAATGCAACAGCCGAAGCATATATATACAATTTCGACATGAAGGAGGTTTACCGCAAGGTGATCTATGACTGGGTTGATGCGATGAAACCGGATGGTTTCATCGATACTGCTCCATTCGTGGGTATAGAGTACTGCGGAATAAGCTGGGAATCGGCCTTTCTTTTTCTGCAGGACTGGCTACTGATTCATTATCAGGATACTGAACTTATACATGATCTCTATAATATCGACCGGGAATGGATGGAAAAAGTAGCCCGGATTCACCCCGGTCTGCTGGTTGATAATGGGTTGAGCGACCATGAGAGCCTCCAGAAGGTTCCGGTTGAATTGACAGGCACCTGCCATTACCTCCAGGCCGCCCGAACCATGGAGCGCTTTGCGAGGCTCCTCGGCCGGGAAGAGGATGCTGACATCTATGCCGGTCTTGCCGGAAGAATCCGTGCCATTTTGGTAGATCGTTTTTGGGATGAACCGGATATTGAGGTCCAGAATAAACAGACCCTTTTAGCTTCGTTGCTTTACTTCGGAGTACTGACCCCGGATCAGGAAAAAATCGCCATGGATCGGCTGCTCGAGGCAATACAACAGAATGATTATCATGTGACTACAGGAATTTTTGGGACCAAGTACCTCCTGGATGCCCTATCTTCAAACGGCCGTACGGACATCGCCTGTAAAATGGTTACCCAATCCGGGTTCCCAGGCTGGAAACATATGGTGGACCAAGGTGCAACGACACTATGGGAAACCTGGAAGGAGAGCGACAATACTTTTTCACAAAACCATCCTATGTTCGGTTCCGTTTCAGAATGGTATCACAAATGGCTCGGAGGGATCCAGCCCGATCCGGAAAAGCCCGCAAGCGGAATCATCCTTTTACAACCACGGCCGGTCAGGGACCTTGGATCGCTAACCGCAGAAAAAACAATCTTCGGGGGCACCATAAGAAGCAAATGGTGGTGGGAGGGTGAAAAACTTCACCTTGAATTTGATGTGCCACCGGGAAAAGAGGCTGAATGGGTTCCGGAATCGGAAAAATCCGGTATTGAGGTTGTTGACCATCCAAAAGGGTGGAACAACAAAGAGTTAGCCGGTGAGGGACGGGTCCGGCTGTACAAAAGCGGGAAATATCATTTTATCATCTAGACTATGAAAGTTTTGCGATTCTTGCTGCTTGTCTGGGTTGCCGGAGTTGTCGCGGGGCTACCCTCGTGCCGAAGCCGGCAAAAGGCCGGTAATTCTCAGATATTGAATATTATACATGCAGGGAGCCTGGCTGTACCGATGAAGAATCTGGCAGATGCGTTTAGGCTTGAGAACCCTGGGATTGATTTCAGAATGGAAGCGGCAGGAAGCATCCAGTGCATCCGTAAAATTACCGAATTAGGCCAGACTTGCGATGTTCTGGCTGTTGCAGATTTTTCCCTGATTGATGACCTGATGTTTCCCGAATATGCCGATTGGAATATCCGGTTTGCCACAAACGAACTCTGCCTTGCATACACTGAGAAATCCAGAGGGAACAGGCAAATCGATGACAGTAACTGGTTCACTTTTTTGCTGAATCCCGATATCTCTTACGGGCGCAGTGATCCGGATTCCGATCCCTGCGGTTATCGCACCCTCATGGCCCTGCAGCTGGCCGACAAATGTTATCCGGGTGGAATCGGATGGAAACGCATTCTTGCAAAGGATCAGCAATACATCCGGTCGAAAGAAACCGATCTCAATGCCTTGCTGGAATCCAGGAGTATAGATTACATTTTTACCTACCGATCTGTCGCAGTTCAGCATAACTTCCTGTATATCAGGTTCTCAGATTCCGTGAACCTCAGTGACCCGGATCTGGATGATTGGTATTCATCGGTTTCAGTTGATATTCCCGGATCGGAACCCGGGCGGCGCGTTGTGAAATATGGGGCTTCCATGTATTACGGGATCACCCTTCCGAAACGAAGCCAAAACCCAGCCCTGGCAAAACGTTTTATTCAGTTCGTTCTGGACCCGGGGAAGGGCGGTAAAATTATCCGGGCTGCTGGCCAGAATGTGATCCCTCCGGCCTACACGGAAAAAAGCATCGGAATAAATGGACTTTTTTGACGATCCTGATAAAAATTAGGAATAATAGTTACCGATATGTTTTTATTTGCATATCTATTTTGGAATTGAAAAAATATACTAATGAAGATATTACATTTTTTATGGCTGGTAGTTTTGCTGCTTCCGGCTTGCAATCCTGCCGGGCAATCCGGACAGGAGAAATCTTTGACTCTGTCGGCTGCAGTTGATTCCACGGATCAGACCCATGATTTTTATGACAATGTGCATGCCTTTAGTCTGAATGGCACAACGGTTGTGGAAATCAGTGGTGAAGTAGCCGGAATCCTTCAGGTGGATCTCAGCGATCTGCCCAGGAGAAGTGTTATTGTTAAAGAAACTGATATAGAGGAAGGTAAAGTTGTCTTTGTCGGTGCATATCGCTATGATGGCGTGTCGCTGTATGATATCCTGAACCGTGTTCAGGTCCATAAGAAAAATCTGGAGGAATTCAAACCGATCATTGACCAGTATGTTGTTGTTTACGGGGCCTCCGGGGATTCTGTGGTGTTCAGCTGGGGTGAGATTTACTACCCTGTGATTCCTCATCAGATTATAATAGCAGACAGGGTATTGAGGATCGTACCGAGCAAAACAAAGGATCAGTGGCCGCTGCCGGAAAAGACAAAGGTTGTTGCAGGGGCCGACCTGGTGACCGGAAGAAATATTGAGGAACCGGTCAGAATTGTAGTTCGGACGGTGGGTATTCAGTATAAGGTGGATCGGACGGTTAAATTCTGGGCACCCGAAATGCTTCTCAAGGGGATTGGTGACCAGGAGGTTACATTAACGAACCTTCCGGCGGGTTTGAATCCGCAGGATCTGGACCTGGTTTTTTACGGACGGGGAATGGGAATTCATGGTATCACCACCTTTAAAGGGGCCTGGCTCAAAGATCTTTTCACAGACAAACTACCTCTGACGAAGGAGAGGATTAAAACGGGTCTTTTTGTGATTGCTGCGGTTGATGGGTACCGGTGTGCCATGACTTATTCTGAACTGATGAACCGGAACGATAATGCCGGGGTGCTGGTGATGGACGAGAATAATTATGAGGATGCCGGTAAGTTTTCCTGCCTTTTTGGTGCAGATTTTTTCTCAGACAGGGCGATTAAATCCATGACAGAGATCCGGCTGGTGCATTGATCGTTACCTTAGCCGGGCATTAATGCAGTCATTGCCATGAACCGATCCGGACTTACCCTTGTGTTTTCTATCCTGGGAGGATTGGTGTTACTCTTTATCGTAGCCCCGCTGGCTGGTCTCTTTCTGAACACAAGTCCTGCCCAGTTCTTTGAGACGGCAGCTGATCAGGAAGTTACGGGCAGCATTTACCTGACGCTCGGGGTCTCTTTTGCAACCACCGTTGTTTTTGCACTGGGTGCGGTACCACTGGCATACCTGCTTGCCAGGCATTCCTTTAAAGGCAAGATTGTAGTCCAGTCGCTGGTCGACCTGCCGATTGTCATCCCGCATTCAGCAGCCGGAATCGCCTTGCTGGGCATGGTGTCGAGGGATACCTGGCTCGGCCAGGCTGCATCGACAATAGGGCTTGATTTTGTAGGTCATCCCTTAGGCATTGGCGTCGCGATGGCATTTGTAAGTGTTCCATTCCTGATCCAGTCGGCACAGGATGGCTTTTCTCATGTGCCTGTGAGACTTGAGCAAGCAGCAATGAACCTGGGGGCTTCAGTCTGGAAGACTTTTTTCACCATAAGTCTCCCATTGGCCCGCAGAAACATACTTACCGGACTGGTTATGATGTTTTCACGGGGACTCAGTGAGTTTGGCGCGATTGTGATTATAGCCTATCATCCGATGGTGACGCCTGTGCTGATTTATGAGCGGTTCGGAGCCTTCGGCCTGAAATATTCCCGTCCCATTGCCGCTCTGTTTGTTCTGATTTGCCTGGTATTTTTTGTCCTTCTCCGAATTCTTGCCAATAAACGTTACGATGA
>MEOR01000118.1 GCA_001769295.1 Bacteroidetes bacterium GWF2_49_14
CCTTCCGGCATTTACTTTACCAGAATCGAAAACTCCATAATCAGATTGGTAATAAAATAATCCCGTACAGAGAAAGAAGTGACTCATGGCAAGGTGTAAGTACTTTTATCTATTTTTGAAAATAAAAACGCCATGACAACCTCGGACTTAAAACTCAGGATCTTTCGCCAGATTGACGCCCTTGAAAAGAGCAAGCTTGAGGATGTTTATGGAGTGATCCTGAATTATATTAATGGCCACAAGGACATCTCTGACTGGAATATGTTATCTGAAAATCAAAAGATTGGAATTTCTGATGCCATTGAGGAGATTGATGCTAATAAAGGGATTGCAGGTGCGGCTGTAATTGAAAAGTTCCGTAAGAAATATCCCCGTGTCTAAGGAAATCATTTGGTCTCCTTTAGCGGAGTCCGATTTTGCAAATATCCTTGAATACCTCCATCATCATTGGAACGGTAAGGTCGTTAATGAGTTTATTGATTTGACCGAGAATACACTGACACAGATTTCGATAAATCCAAAGCAATTCCCTTTGATTCACAAAAGAAAAAGAATCAGGAAGTGCGTGCTGACCCGGCACAATACAATTTTTTATCGGGCGGGGAAAGCTCAAGTCGATATTCTTAGAATTTATGACACACGTCAAGATCCAGATAGCTTGATCTTTTCATAGAGGAACCTATACTTTCACTCTATTCCACAAAAGATGGCAAGCTCTCTGTTCTCTTTCCTGATGCCGATAATTGTTGAAATAGCTATTGGAAATTGGTAACAAGTGACT
Organism: Bacteroidetes bacterium GWF2_49_14; assembly: GCA_001769295.1. Lineage (GTDB taxonomy): Bacteria > Bacteroidota > Bacteroidia > Bacteroidales > UBA12481 > UBA12481. The sequence continues at coordinate 782 of MEOR01000118.1, forward strand.
AAGTCCGTGACTAAGTAGGTATGCTCTCAACGAGCCTGGATCAGCTCAATGATCCGATCACGGCTTTTCCAACCCTTGATTTCTAGCTCCCGGTGGCAGGCAGCCGAACGACTCTCCCAAACCTCATAATAAATCAATTCCCAGGGTTTGCCTCTCGAGGTAAAACCTTGATTACTTTGAACATGGCGCCTGAGTCGACCGTAAAGGTCATTGGTTTGTCCGATATAATATCGGTCCAAACTTGCTGAGTAGAGAATATAGACTGTATACATGCCTATATAGATGCATAGAATGGGTGAAAATGGAAATAGCCTTCCAAAAGAAGGCTATTTCAGGGGTGGGCACTACTGGATTCGAACCAGTGACCCTCTGCTTGTAAGGCAGATGCTCTGAACCAGCTGAGCTAAGCGCCCCAATATTTCGATCTGCGTTGGCCAGTGACCCTCCCGACTCTTAAGTCGGGATGCTCTGAACCAGCTGAGCTAAGCGCCCCAATATTTCAATCTTCGTTGGCCAGTGACCCTCCCGACTCTTAAGTCGGGATGCTCTGAACCAGCTGAGCTAAGCGCCCGAAAGCGGATGCAAATATAGACTCTTTTTCGTAGCCAGCAAACCTTTTAATAAAAAGATACAATCCCGCCGACTCTTCCTTTCGTCAAAATAATTTTTGATATATGACGGAGACCCTTAACTTAGCCCAAAGGAAAGGATTGTCTATTACCATTAAGTTTGTTAAAGATCATGGATCAGAAATTCTCTGGGCCTGTACCGGATAATAGTCCTTATATCATGAACGATGGTATCTTCAGAAATCTGGTAGAAAGCTCAATTGTGGGAGTCTTTAGATCGACAACCGAAGGGACCATTCAGTATGTTAACGATGCCATCGTCAGGATGCTGGAATTTGACAACCGGGATGAACTGGTCCAGCTTGGTGCCTTTATGCGTTATAAATACCCGGAGCAGCGAGTCAAAATGATTGAATTACTCAAGGAGCACGGCCATGTTAAAGGATTCGAAGCCACCATCCTGACAAAAAAAGGGAATGAAAGAGTTCTTCTGTATAGTCTTGTCCTTGAAGGAAATATAATAAATGGTACCCTGATTGATTTGACGGATCGTGTCGAGGCAGATAGAGCACTCCGGGAAAGTGAGGAGGTTAACCGGCTGCTTTTTGAGAACAGCGGAGAAGCAATCCTGTTTACGAAGCCTGACGGCACCATTTACTCTGCAAATCCGGAAGCATGCAGAATTCTCGGTCGGAGCGAAATGGAGATTAAAGGGCTGGGCCGGTCGGGCATCCTGGACACAAACGATCCACGGTTACCGGTTGCACTAAAAAAAAGGAAAACATCCGGTCAGTTTAAGGGTGAATTAAACATGCTTAAAAAGAACGGGACAGTTTTTCCGGCCGAGTTGTCATCAACGGTTTTCATGGATTCTCATGCGAATGAAAGAACCGGTATCTTTTTTCGTGACATCAGCGACCGGAAACGTGTTCAGGCTGCATTACAGCACAGCAAAAGGGAACTCTCAACACTGATGGACAACTTGCCTGGAATGGTCTATTCATGTTTAAACGACCATGACTGGACCATGAAGTTTATGAGTGAAGGGGCTTACGAACTTACCGGATACTTGCCCGATGAACTGTTAGAAAGCAAAAAGGTCAGTTTTAATGATATCATCCATCCTGATGACGTGGAAAGGGTTTGGGAAATGGTTCAGGCAGCTGTCCGGAATAACCAGAGCTATGATATCGAATACAGGATTATCACGAAATCAGGTTTAGTAAAACAGGTGTGGGAGCGTGGGCAGATCAACTCCTCAGAGGAAAGCGGGTTTGAGTTACTTGAAGGATTCATTACCGACATAACGGATCATAAGAAGGCCGAGGAATCCCTTAGAAAATCCCAGCTTTTGCTGAAGTCCAGCCTGGAGAGTCAGAAAGACACACTACTGCTTTCCATTGATCGGGAATACAGGTACTTGTATTTTAACAAGACCCATGCCGATGTTATGAAATTTGCCTACGGGAAAGAAATTTCTATCGGGATGAACATACTGGAATGTATCACTACAGTGGAGGACAGAATCACAGCCAAAGAAAATTATGATCGGGCACTAAAGGGTGAAACTCATTCTAATATCCGTGTTTATGGAGATATTAACCTGGCTTATTATGAAAGTTTTTTTAATCCGATAATTAATGAGGAAAATGAGATTGTAGGCGCCACCGGATTAGCCCGGATCATAAATGACAGGATAAAGGCTGAACAGGAAATCCAACAGCAAAACGAGGAGCTTCAGAACCTCAATGCCACCAAGGATAAATTCTTCTCGATAATTGCCCATGACCTCCGTAGTCCGTTCAATAGTTTTATGGGACTCACACAGGTTATTGCAGAAGATTTGCCCAGCCTGACCATGTCTGAAGTTCAAAAAATGGCTGAAAGCATGAGCAATTCTGCCACCAATTTATACCGGCTACTGGAAAACCTCCTCCAATGGTCGCAAATTCAGAAAGGGGCCATTCCATTCAACCCGGTTCCTTTGGATTTAAAAAAGGCTGTCGATCAAAGCCTGGAATTGATACATGATTCCGCTAAAATCAAAGAAATTGATATTTCGATTGATATTCCGGACAAGTCAATAATCTATGCTGACAAGGATCTTCTCCAGACAATTTTCCGAAACCTCGTTTCCAACGCAACAAAATTTTCTCACAGGGGCGGTAAGGTACAAATAATCGCCAAGGCAGCCACTGGTGAGGGTATGGAGGTTTTAGTCAGGGACTGCGGAATCGGAATGAAACCATCGATGGTTGAAAGTCTGTTCAGAATTGATGTGAGCAATAAGAGGCAAGGCACTGAAGGTGAACCCAGCACCGGTCTTGGGCTGATATTGTGTAAGGAATTCATTGAAAAACATGGCGGAAAAATCCGGGTTGAAAGCAAGCCCGGCCAGGGAACCACAATTTTCTTCAATCTGCCTCCTACTAAATGAATGAGTCTGCACCATCAAAGCCTGACTTCCGTCTGCGGTCATCCGTCATCGGTCTGTTTTAAAGCGCTTCCCCTACCAAATACGTACTCCCCGTCACCAAAACCAAATCATCCATTCCGGCTGATTTCCTTGCAGCTGCAACCGCTTCGGGCACTGTATTATGGATGGTCCCGTTCAGTCCGTAAAAAGCAGCTTTGGCAGCCAGCATTTTAACATCAAGAGCCCTTGGAATTGATGCTTGTGTAAAATAATATCTGGCGTTTTTGGGAAGCACCTGGAGAATTTTATCGATTTCCTTGTCATTTACAGCCCCATAAACGATATGTGGTTCACGGAACCGGGTGTTCTCAAGCTGGTACACCACCTGCCGGATGCCGTCAACATTGTGCCCCGTATCAACTATGGTCCTCGGATTTTCAGAAATTACCTCCCAGCGCCCCCTGAATCCTGTCAGGCTTCTCACGGCAGATAATGCCCGGTAAATATGATCATCGGTAATATCCCATTCCTTCAGTTTCAGGAGTTCAATCACCTCCAGAACAACTGGAAGGTTTTTACGCTGCACCATGCCCAGCTGGTCGCTCCAGAGCTCAGGATAAACCAACTTCCTGCCCCTCATGGTCTGGAAATATTGCCTTCCTTCCGGAGTAACCACCGACCAGGGAACCTGAAAAAAATCATTCGCAAAATAGAGCGGTGATCCAAGCCGGGTGGCTGTTTCCTCAAAAACCCTTCGGGTATCCCGGTTCTTATCCCCTACCACTACAGGAATCCCGGGTTTGATGATTCCCGCCTTCTCTCCGGCAATTTTCTGCAGAGTATTCCCGAGCAGGTCCATGTGGTCAAATCCGATATTGGTGACTACTGAAATCATCGGATCAATAATATTGGTCGAATCGAGCCGACCGCCCAGTCCGGCTTCGACAATGGCAATCCTCACATCCTGCCTTGAGAAATAATCAAAGGCCATGGCTACGGACATTTCAAAAAACGATGGTGTCAGTTCTTCCAGGATCGCCCTGTGCTGCTCAACAAATCCAACCACCTCCTTCTTAGGGATCATTTCGCCGTTGACCCGGATCCTCTCCCGGTAATCAACCAGGTGGGGGGAAGTATATAGTCCGGTCTTAAATCCGGCGGCCTGAAAAATTGCCGCAAGCATACTGGAAACCGAACCCTTTCCGTTTGTTCCTGCAATATGAATACTAAGGAAATTCCGGTGGGGCTGCCCGAAATACCTGTCGAGAGCCAGGGTATTATCAAGGTCAGCCTTGTAAGCAGCCTTCCCTACACGGTGAAACATCGGGAGTTGCGAAAAAAGCCAGTCGGTGGTTTCTTTGTAGTTCATCGATTGCAATTTTACTATATTTAACCAGAAAGAAGAAATCAATCATGGTTAATCAGAAGAAAATATTCGTGCTAGACACCAATGTGCTGCTGCACGACCATAAATGCATCTATCAGTTTCAGGAACATGATATTATCCTGCCCATCACGGTTCTTGAAGAATTGGATAAATTCAAAAAAGGAAATGACCTCATAAATTTCCAGGCTCGAGAGTTTGTGCGGGAACTTGACCAGCTGGCAGGGGAAATGCTGTTCACCGAGGGCATTTCGCTCGGACGGGGGCTGGGCCGGCTCTTCATAGAAACCGGCAAGCCGTTCAGCCGTGAAATGGAGGAATCCTTTGAAGAGAAGATTGCCGATCACCGGATCCTTGCAATAGCCGACTATTCCCGGAATAAGAATCCCGACAAACAGGTCATTCTGGTCACAAAGGATATTAACCTGAGAATCAAGGCGAAAGCCCTCGGACTAACCGCCCAGGATTATCGTGCCGACCAGGTTGCCAATATTGAATATCTCTATGAAGGGGTTCCAACCATCGAGAACCAGAGCGATGAGGCTATCAGTAAACTCTACACTTCGACGGAAGGAGTGTCGGTTGAGGAATTCAACCTGACCATGGATCCGCGGTCGAACCAGTATATGATACTTAAAGGGAACCACTCAACGGCTCTGGCTATTTTCGATATACGTACCAGTGCCCTGCACGTGGTTCAAAAGCAGAAATGTTACGGTATTGAGCCCCGGAATGCGGAGCAGACGATGACGCTGGATGCTCTCACAAGACCTGACATACAACTCGTTAGCCTTACCGGAAAAGCAGGCACCGGCAAAACCCTCCTCGCCTTGGCCGCTGCCCTTCAGATGCGCCGGGAATACCATCAGATTTATCTAGCCCGGCCAATCATCCCCCTTGGCAACCGGGATATCGGGTACCTTCCGGGAGATGCCCATGAAAAAATCGAACCCTATATGCAGCCTCTGTTCGATAACCTGTCCGTTATCAGGCACCAGTTCGACCAAAGAAGCAAGGAGTTCCTGAAAATTGACCAGTTGCTGCAGGAAGAAAAACTGATTATCACACCGCTTGCCTATATCCGCGGACGCAGCCTCAGTAAAGTTTTCTTTATCGTGGATGAGGCCCAGAACCTCACGCCGCATGAAGTGAAAACCATCATAACCCGAGCCGGCGAAGGCACGAAAATCGTCTTTACCGGTGATATTCAGCAGATCGATTCACCCTACCTGGATACAAAATCAAATGGGCTCTCCTATCTGACTGATAAAATGAAGGGCCAGGATGTTTTTGCACATGTTAACCTGATCCATGGGGAAAGGAGCCATCTGGCGGAACTGGCCAGTGATCTTTTGTAGGTTGCCGGTTGCCGGTTACCAGTTGCCGGTTACCAGTTGCCGGTTACCTGTTACCAGTTAAAAGTAAGAGTTAATAGACAGGAAGGAAAAATTGAAGAAGGTTGCGTTTCATACGTTGGGGTGTAAGCTTAATTTCTCGGAAACCAGTGAGATAGGCCGGCAGCTGGAAGAGGCAGGATTTGAGCGTGTCTCTTTTGGCACTCCGGCAGATGTTACCGTGATTCATACCTGCAGCGTTACCGGTTCTGCAGACAGAAAGACCCGGCAGGCCATCCATAAGGCCGTGCACACCTCACCGGAGGGTTTCATTGTTGCCATGGGGTGTCTCGCGCAACTGAAGCCGGAAGAGCTGGCCTCCTGGCATGGAGTCGATCTGGTACTGGGGACCAGCGATAAGTTTGACCTGGTTAAATACCTCGGGGATATCCGGAAGAAACCGGTTGCAGAAATCCATAGCTGCGAGATTGCGGAGGAAAATAAATTCTTTTCGGCACATTCCACTTCCGAAAGAACCCGGGCATTTTTAAAGGTCCAGGATGGCTGCGACTATCCATGTAGTTATTGCACCATTCCTAAAGCCCGGGGTAAAAGCCGCAGTCCGTTCATCACCATAATTACGGAACAAGCCAAAGAATTGGCTAACAAAGGATTACATGAAATCGTTCTTACAGGGGTCAACATTGGCGATTTCGGAAAAACCACCGGCGAGTCATTTCTCGACCTTGTTAAAAAACTCGATGATACCGATGGAATCCTTCGGTTCCGCATCTCCTCAATCGAACCTAACCTGATTCCTGATGATCTGGTCCGGTTTGTTGCGGATTCAAAACGATTTGCCCCCCATTTCCATATCCCGCTGCAATCCGGATCGGATAAAATCCTTCGGCTGATGCGGCGCCGGTACCTTCGTAAAACTTTCGCCGAACGTGTTGAAAAAATCAAGGAACTGATGCCGGATGCCGCCGTGGGAGCCGATGTGATCGTTGGATTTCCCGGTGAAACTCAGGAGGATTTTGAAGATGCCTGCCGTTTTATCCAAAGCCTTCCCCTCTCCTACCTTCACGTTTTCACCTATTCAGAGCGTGCCGGAACCGTTGCTGCTACCATGGGCGGAAAGATTCCTGAACGTATCCGCGATGAAAGAAGTCATATCCTGCATGAAATTGGCAATGAATTGAAAATGAATTTCTACCGGTCCCTGGCCGGGCAGGAACGAATCGTCATCTTTGAACAAAAGAGAAAGGACGGAACTGTAACAGGATACACGGACAATTATGCAGAAGTGGTGATCCCATGGCAGGAAGATGTTGTGCATCAAATAAAAAGAGTCAGGCTCGGGGGATTATCCGGGGATCTCATGACTGCGGCTCTTCTTTGATTATTTCCTTACTTTTATTTCGATGAATTACGAAAAACTTACAGATGCCGTTGCCATGGCAGCAACAACAACCGGATCCTGGCTTAAGGAGCTTACAGGAAAGATCCACGAGGACCTGATCACGACAAAAGGCCGTATGGACTTCGTCACTGAAATCGATAAAGAATCTGAAAAGCGACTCATTCATGATCTTTCCATGATACTTCCCGAGGCCGGATTCATTGCGGAGGAGGGCACTGAAACACGTCGGGGAAAGGACTTCAACTGGATTATTGATCCGATAGACGGAACCACCAATTTTATACACGGGGTTTTTCCCTTCTCTATCAGTATCGGACTGATGGAAAACAAGGAAATGGTTTCGGGTGTGATTTATGACCCTCTGCATGGGGAATGCTTTTATGCCAGCAAGGGAAGTCAGTCAATGCTGAATGGCAAGCCTATCAGGGTAAGTCAGAGAACACACCTGGGTGAAGCATTGCTTGCAACAGGTTTTCCTTACAATGATTTTTCACTTCTCTCGCCCTATATGGATTCAATGGTTGAATTAATGTCCTGTACCCACGGAATCAGGCGACTGGGCTCAGCGGCTATGGACCTGGCCTTCGTGGCCTGCGGCCGGTATGACGCTTTCTGGGAATACCATCTAAAACCCTGGGATGTTGCAGCCGGAACCCTGATAATCAAGCAGGCCGGAGGCATGGTTTCTGATTTTTACGGCGGCGAAGATTACCTTTTCGGAGAAACCTTTGTAGCAACCAACGGGAGAATTCAATCGGAATTCCTGGCCATTTTAAACAAACATTTCGGCACAGGCATTGAATCCCGATGAACTGATCAAATCAGGCCTGAGATCAGGCAACAGGGATATTTTCAAGAGCCTGTTCAACGACCTGTACCCCCAACTTACCCGCTATTCCACCACCATTACAGCCGACCATGAAACCTCCCGTGAACTGGTCCAGGACCTTTTTCTCGACCTATGGGAAAAACGCAACAGCTTTCTGATCCGTGGATCCGTAAAAGCCTATCTCTTTACCGCGATTTACCACAGAAGCCTGAACTGGATCAGAAACCAGCGACTCCGTGAAAAATACCGCAACCATCCTGTAGAGATTCACCGGTGGTTTCCCGGAATCACACCTCCCGACAACCAGGATTCATTGCTGCTTGAGGCAATTGAAAAAGAGATATCCCTGCTCCCCGACCGATGCCGCGAGGTGTTTTCACGATTTGCGGTATTCGGGGAAAAACAGTCGGAAATAGCCGTAGCACTGGGCATATCGGAAAAAACAACCGAAAATCACCTGCTCAGGGCACGAAAGATACTTCGAGGCCGGTTGAAAAATTTCAGGTAAGCATTGGGGGGTTTTACTCTTTGATGTGTCTTAGAATAAAAAACACATGATGATTACGGATGAATTACTATTCAGGTTTATAGAAGGGAATACTTCTGCGCAGGAGAACAGGGCAATAAACCAATGGCTCAGTAAGAATCCCGATCATTCCGCACGTCTTGAAATATTGCGCTCCTGCTGGAACGGATCTGAAACCGGTTCCGGCTCCGATGAAAATGCGAAGGCCTGGGAAACCCTGGAATCAAGAATGAACAATTCTCCGGTTAGAAAACAGCCTCGCTCGATATCCCTTAACCTAAAACGTTTAAGTATTGCTGCAACTCTCCTGATTCTCCTGGCCAGTGGTGCATTGCTGCTCTCGCAGGCTGGAAACCGAACCATCCGGAACAGGGACAATACGACCTATTCATTCTTTCTGCCCGACGGCACGCAGGTGTTTCTCGGACCGGATTCCAGGCTGACATACAGCAGGAAGCTTGCTGAAGGAGAAAGGATTGTTACGCTCAGGGGTGAAGCCTACTTCGATGTAGTGGCAAGCACTGCTCACCCTTTTATTGTCCAGACCGGAAAAGCCAGTGTTGAGGTCACGGGGACCAAATTCGCCGTAAATGTTTCCCGGAAAAGCGATGAGGTGGAAGTTTCGGTTAAATCGGGCAAAGTACTTTTTTATAACAGCCTTACCATGAGTAAACATGCATTCCGGATGGGCCTGGGACCCGGTGAAAAGGGAATCTATTCACCCGCCAGGAACCGAATGGACAAAACCCGGGATCCACACATTCTGACAACACCTTAAAAAAATCAAAGACTAAAACCTGTATCATGAAAAAAATCCTTCTACTCCTGACCGCCCTGTCTTTCCTTTCCATTAGCGGTATCCAGGCAAAAGAAATCCAGGCACTGTTTTACCATGCCAGCTTTTTCAGTCCCGCCGAAGGGCCTTATCTTGAAACTTACCTTAAAGTGTTCGGACCCTCGGCAGAATATGTTAAAACTCCCCGCGGAACCTACCAGGCATCCCTGGAAATAACTCTTGTTTTCAAGAAGGATAATAAAATCACTGACTTCAGAAAGTATAACCTCCTCAGCAGTGAAATCGCCGACACAGCAAAAGGAATGCCTCACTTTATCGATCAGCAGAGAATACCCCTACCCTACGGGATCTATCAGCTTGAGTTCACCATGAAGGACAACAACTCCAAGGAGAGTCCGATTGAAGAAAGCAAGGTTCTGGCACTGGAGTATGATAACAAGTCACTTAAGTTTTCCGATTTCCAGTTCATTGAATCTTTCAAACAAACCCAGGTAGAAAATATCCTTTCAAAAAGCGGATTTGACCTTGTTCCTTTTGTCGGAGATTTTTACGCTGCCGACGACCAAAACCTCAGTTTCTATATCGAGTTATATAATCTTGATAAGAAGTTAGGGGAACAGCAGGATTTTCTTTTCCGATATTATCTGGAATCATTCGAAACCAACATATCCCTTGGAGAGTTTTCAAGATTCCAGCGTCAAAAGACAGGAACCGTCAATCCAATCCTGGCAACCATCCCGATCACCAACCTCTCCAGTGGAAATTACAACCTGGTTGTAGAGGCGAGGGACCGGAATAATGAACTTATCTCTTTCAATAAAATCTTTTTCCAACGTAGCAATCCCGGAATGCAGATTGACCTGAAAGATATTCAAAGTGTTGATATCACTTCAACCTTTGCCGAGAAGATAACCAGCCTTGATTCTCTCCGGTTTTACCTCCTGAGTCTTGTGCCCATTGCCACATCCCTTGAGACCCAGTTTGCACGAAACGCCACCTCTACGGATGAAATTCCTAACCTCCAGAAATTCCTGTATAACTTCTGGAAAGTGCGGAACGATAAGGAACCTGAAGCTGAATGGAATAAATACAAGGCACAAGTCATGGCAATCGAGGCAACCTATAAAACCAAAATAAAGCATGGCTTTGAAACAGACATGGGAAGAGTCTGGCTTAAGTACGGAACACCAAACCAGGTAGAGGAGAGCAAGCATGAACCTTCAGCCGCACCCTATGCCATCTGGCATTACTGGCACATCGACAGCGGAAATCAGAATAATAAAAGATTCGTCTTCTCCAATCCGCATATGGTAGGAACTGAATACTTCCTGATTCATTCCGACGCCAGAGGCGAGATATATAATGCTAACTGGCAGATCGAAATTCACAACCGGAATTCCTCCCAGAATAATTACAGTAACAGCTGGGGCGACAGAGCATCAGAGCTTTTCAAAAGATAAACATACCGCACCGGAACATGGGATCCAGAATCATCTTCTTGCTTATTAAAGGATTATCCTGGATCCCGGACGGTGTCCTGAACGGTTTCTCTCGTGTTGTTTATTTTATCATCTACCAGGTCATTGGTTACCGGAGAGAAATAGTCACAAAAAACCTGGCCAATTCCTTTCCGGAATTGAGCCCTGCCAGAAGAGATGAAATTTCGAGAGGATTTTACCGGCAATTTTCCGATATCGTTCCCGAAATGATCCGTTTTATCAGGATTAAACCAAAGAACTATTCGAGAAGAATTCATGTAACCAATCAGGATTTACTCAGGAACTACCTTGATGAGAAAAAAAATCTGGTAATTGTCTCCGGTCATTTCGGAAACTGGGAGTGGAATATCCTGGCTATCCTGGCGACCGGCTACAGGCTTCTCGCTGTTTATAAACCTCAATCAAGCCTTCTTGCCGATGACCTGATGAAAAAGATAAGGCAGAAACCCGGTCTTACCCTCCTCCCCATGAAAGAGACGGTAAGGGCTATTCACCGTGAGCAGGAATCAAACAGTGACCCTTTTGTTTTGTTGCTGGTTGCAGACCAGATACCCGCGCAAGGTGACATCCATTTCCGTACACCTTTCCTTAACCAGGACACCGCCTTCTTTACGGGCGGAGAGAAAATTGCCAGGAAATTCAGGATGCCATTACTTTACATTGATCAGGAGAAACTAACATTCGGCAGGTACAGGGCGAAAGTTGAAACATTGTTTGATGGAACAGAGGCCCTTCCAGAAAACGCGATCACGGAACGGTTTGCAGCCCGCCTTGAAACTTCCGTCAGGAGAAATCCGGGTCTTTGGCTGTGGTCACACCGGAGGTGGAAATATCCAAGAACAGAGACAATCTCAAAATGAAGCCATTAGTCACCATAGCCATTCTCAACTGGAACAGTCTTGATTTCCTGAAAAAATTTCTTCCTGTTCTTATTGACCGCACCCCCATAGATCTGGCACACATTGTCATCATTGACAACGGCAGTACAGATGGAACGGCCGGGTGGGTCACGGCGGATTACCCCGATATTCACCTCATGGTACTGGATCGTAATTACGGGTATGCCGGTGGTTATGCGATCGCACTGGAAAAGATATCGACCCGATATGTGGTCCTTTTAAATTCGGACATTGAAGTTCCGGAAAAATGGCTTGACGGAATGATTCAGTTCATGGAAGACCATCCCGCGGCATCAGCCCTGGCTCCAAAAATCCTCAGTTATCAGAGCCCCCGGCAATTTGAATATGCCGGAGCTGCCGGCGGTTGGATAGACCGGTTTGGTTTCCCTTTTTGCCGGGGACGTATTTTTAATTCCATTGAGGATGATAACGGACAATACCCGACTCCTGAAAAAATATTCTGGGCATCGGGTGCTTGCATGCTCGTGCGAACGGAAGCCTATCGGAATGCCGGAGGCCTGGACCCGGAATTTTTTGCGCATATGGAGGAGATCGACTTATGCTGGCGCTTACAGGCAAACGGCGGTGAAATATGGTATTTTCCGGATACTTGCGTTTATCACGTAGGTGGCGGCACACTGCCCAATGAGAGTCCCTATAAACTATTTCTCAATTTCAGGAACAACCTGATATTGCTCCATAAAAACCTGCATGGTTCACTGAGAAGAAGAATTCTTTTCTCACGGCAGGTCTTTGACGGCATTGCAGCTATTCAATATCTTATAAAAGGCAAGCCCCGGTATTTCAATGCCGTTTTACGAGCCC
>MEOR01000119.1:0-10587 GCA_001769295.1 Bacteroidetes bacterium GWF2_49_14
CTGCTGCCGGAGGATCACATTATCATTTGAACTCCGGTTAATGGTATCCTTAATATCGGCAAGCAATTTCTGATAGGTGTAAGCCTGATAGTAATCCGACACTTCGGCAAAGGATTCAGAAAGCCCCTGATAGGCGTCACGGATTTCAAAGTTGGCTCCGATATCGCGGGCAATTTCCTTCGCTTTTTCAAATCGCTCAATGGCTGGCTTCAAGTCCCCCATTCTTTTATAAGTGTCGGCAAGACCCAGCAATGCCATAACCATATCAGGTCTGGCATCCAGGTCCCCGGCAATTTTAAGCGCCCTCTCCTGATTGATCAGCGCCTCGGTATATTTTTTCTGGTGGGAATAAACCCTTCCGATATTGGTGAGCGTATACGGAACATTTCCGGAATTAGAGCGCTCAAAGGCTGCAAGTGATTGAAAAAAATATTCAAGGGCAACAGAATCATTACCGAGCTTAAAATACGCTTCTCCCAGGTTGACGGCAGCGGTACCGATCGCATCATTATCCCTGATTGCCAAGGCAATGGGCAGGGCGTCCAGATAAATATCCCTGGCCTTCGCAAGTGTTGCATCCTTTTTCAAATAAATCAGTCCGATATTGATCATGGTCGTCACCAGCCGGAGTGAATCGCCCATTTCGCCGGCTGCCTTCTGGGCTTCGAAATACAGGTCGAGGGCCTTGCTGTCCTCACCGAAATTGCTGTATACAGCTCCCATATTGGTGAGAATATTGGCAACCCCTGCCTTGTCGCCAATCGACTCGAACGCCAGCCTGGACGTGGTCCAGTGGTTGATCGTTTCCGCATAAGACCCAATGTAATAATTGGCCAATCCGGCATTTTTATGTGCCAGGGCCAATCCCTTGCTGAAACCCAGCTTCTCCGATAATCCGACCGCCTGAAGGCTGTATGACAGCGCTTCAGGCGGTTCGGTCCGGCTCAGCTCCCGGCCCAGTTCATTCAGGATATTAATGCGATTAGTATCCTGCAGCGAGGTTGCCAGCTTCTGCCGCAAACTGTTCGCTCCGGCATTCTGGGCTTGCAATCGCCCAAAAAAGAATACCGGAGCGAACAGGAAAAGGCACCCTATAATCCTGATAGTCTTACTGATAATTACTAATTATTAATTTTATATTACTGCTTAACCACCTTAAACCGCTGATACTCGCCATCCAGGTATATCTGGATAAAATAGATACCTGGCTGCTTTCCGGTCAAATCCACTTCAAGGCCGGCTGCTCCCCTCCATGTTAAAGGAGTATCCTGGATTTTCCCGAGCATGTCAATAATCCGGACTGTACCTTTCACAGGCTCTTCTGTCAAGGTTATGATCACGCGGTCAGTTGCCGGGTTCGGATAGACCTTTATCTCGTCGCTCAGGAATCCACCTGCCGGATCATCCAGTTCCCCGGATTTAGGACACCTCTTGGATTTCGAGCTGGCTTCGGTAGCGACTGAGGTTTTATGATCAGAATCAAAACTTCTGACGGTCCAGATCAGTTTCTTCCCATCAAAGCGTACGGTAAAGGTGCCTTGCCCCGGCAGGAATACCTGTGGAGGAATGGTCCCGTCGTAACGGCCTTCTGACCGAAGGTAGTTGTCACTGCCCGCTATAATATTGACTGTATACGGATTATCATTATAATATCTGAACCTTGCCTCATATGCCCAGGTGGATTTGGTGAGAGGTTTAACGCAGTCAAGATATACCCTGATTTTTTTTGCTTCTGATTCACATGCGTTGACAGTCAGAATACCCGGCACCGGTGTCACGGAATAGTTGATTGCCGAACCTGCTGAAGGAATGATGGAATAGGAACCGAGTCCGGTGATTGCACGGTCAAGCGTTGCCGTAGCCGGTACTGCACCAAATACGCTCAGAGGTGTATCTGTCCCCTTGAAGCCCGTCCAGGTAAACGTGTAAACCGGCTCCGGACTTCCGTAATTCATGGACTTGTCATCAGCTTTCAAAACTAATGGAGCCTGAGTTATTGTAAGTAATCCGGCTACGTAGGTCAGGGAGTAATTAGTGCCAGCAGTCAGGGTTCCCATATCTATCGGATACTCCCCTGCATTTTCTCCCGGCACCCGGGTTAATGATCCTTCCAGGAGATCGGTCCCCTTGAGGCTTCCGGCAATTATCGTGTAATCGAAATCAGGATCGGGATCCATGTATTGTTTGGAATAATCATGACCCTGGATCGTAAGCAGGGCAGCGGATACCCCTATCGTTTGCTGAACCGGATTGGCTGCCAGGAAATTGGCATTTCCGTTCTGCAGAGCTGATAAAATTGCCGTGCCGGGTGTTCCAACTGAAGCCCTGCTCCCCGTGACCTTGAGTGTGGGTGTATTGTCAGATGTCAACCATACATCCAGGCCGGAGGTCGAGGAAGCGATCAGATCAAAGTCCGGGTCCCCGTAGGTTTTACTTGAAACCGGCTGAAAGTCAATAGTCTGGGTTGCTTTTCCTATGGTCAGGATACCTAAACCATACGTGATGTCAAAGTTTTCAGAGAAGAATCCTCCGGGGATGATCCAGTGCTGACCGGCGGTATTACCGGTAACCAGGTTGATCGGTCCAAAAACCGGTTCTACCCCCCCCTCAAGGGTTTCTGCATCAAATAATATCAAAGTTTTAGTGTTGCTGGTTTCGTCAAAGCCGTTAACCAGGGGAATCCCATTGACAAGCGCGATCCCGTTGGTTTGCGGGAATGTGTTGACGAGAGGGATACCGTTAACCAGCGCAATACCATTCACCAGGGCAATTCCATTAACCAGTGCGATCCCGTTAACCAACGGTATGCCATTAACCAGCGGAATACCAAATTCCATCGTGATCTCAGCCGAATTCATGTCGTTGGCGGCATTGACCACTGATAATGCCTCGATATTGGACGATGTGGTGTTGACAAGAGCAATTCCGTTAACCAGCGGAATACCGTTGGTGGCCAGGAGACTCATATTCTCCAGACTTACAAAATCAAGAGATCCCTGATTGACCAGGGCAATTCCGTTTGTTACCTGAGTATCATTAACAAGCGGGATTCCATTCACCAGCGGAATGCCGTTGACCAGGGGAATCCCGGTCGCATTGACCAGTGGTATCCCGTTTTCAACCTGATATTCAATGTTATTCACCAGCCCTGTGCCATTCATGATACTGGCGCTGTTTACCAGAGGAATCCCGTTTACGAGCGGAATTCCGTTGACCAGAGCAATTCCGTCGGCAACTTTTTCACCATTTACATAGGTACCGGTTGCGTTAACCTCTATCTGAATTCCATTGACCAGGGCGATGCCGTTAACCAATGGAATCCCATTGACCAGCGGGATTCCATCGACATCCAACTCATCAATCCGGGTAATCATTCCGTTGACAACGGTAATGGAAGTGCTGTTTACCAGGGCAATCCCTGCAGTGATGTCCGGCCCGTTGACCAGTGGAATTCCGTTTACAAGCGGAATTCCGTTTACGAGCGGAATGCCGGCTTCAGCAAGAACCCCGTTAATGTAAACTTCACCGGTCTCCGTGACTGAAACGGTGACGCCATTAACCACGGCGGTTCCGTTAACCAGCGGGATTCCGTTAACCAGCGGGATTCCATTCACCAACGGTATCCCGTTTACCAGCGGAATCCCGTTGACAAGGGCGATACCGGATGTTAGTTTGTCCTGATGTTCAGACGTGAGCAGACTGTTCAGGTCGACTCCCAGATTTGATCCGTCAAAAGCGTATTGAAAAGTTATATCCGTCCCGGCAAGATCCTGGCCATAGGTGAGAGTTACCGGATCAGGCGTAATAACCAGCGGCATCTTCTCAACCATCAGGGCGCCTGAGCCTTCAACCTGGCTGAATCCGCTATATTCGGTCTCGCCAGCCGTAAAAGTCTCAAAATTATATGTATACAGCTCCGTATACCCAATTTCAATCGGCTGCGACAGAACCGGCCTTATCACATAGATGCCGACATCGCTTGATGCCGTTGCATTGGTATAATACTGCAACCCTGATAGACCCAGGCTGTTCAGCTGGGTCGTGTCAGGGTTTTCAATGCGATTTTCCCCTGCGGTTACCACGAGCCCAAAAGTCGGCAAATTCTCCCCGAATTTCTTGGACCGGTTGGCCGCTTCAACAATCACAGCGACTTTCGGAATATCAAATAATGAGAATGAGTTGGACAGACCGCCGTCAATTCCCGATGAAGAAATGGGTTGTGTGTAAACCTGTATCGCAGGGTTGCCGAAGAAGGGCGGAATGGTTCCGGATAGCAGGCTGCTGCTGGTTGTTTCTGTACCTCCGGTCAGCGGTTCGGTCCTGAAAAGGATCTCTGAACCGTCGGTAAAGAAGTCTCCGTTAACTGTCAGCGTAAATGGCCCGGTCCCGGTCGATCCGGCCGGATAGCTCCAGCTGGTGACAAAGGGTTTCGGTGCTGCAAAGGTTGAAAGGGCTGATCCGACCTGCATGAAGCCATAACCGGTGGAATAATCAAATCCGGCCTGATCCATGTCGATGGCGGATGTTTGCAGGAGCGACCGGATCTCCTGTGGAGTTACCGTTAACTGGCTCATGTATTTCCTTTTGGCTTCGATAATCAATGCAGCGATGCCGGCGGCATGCGGAGCGGAAGCTGATGTTCCGAAGAAATTAGGAAATACATCCCCGTCGATGTTCTGTCCGCCCATGTCAACGGTGGTATTAACCCCGTTCGGTGCCGTAAAATCGGGCTTTGGTCTCGCTGTAGCTTCGCCCCTGATGACGGTTCCCCCCACCGAGGAGAAACTCGCAATTGTTGGTACTCCCACCCCATAAGCGGGTGTATTGGTGAACAACACGGCTCCCACCGACATCGCACCCAGGGCATTTGCATGGCCGACGATGGTGGAGGAGCCTGAATTGTACTCAAGGATATTCATCGAGCCCCTGAAAACGATATACTTAAACCGGACATTATTGCCCGAGGTCCTCGAAATGACAATATTGCTTTCAATGGACTGGCCCTGCACAATAAACGGAAGAACTTCAACAGGATCCCCTCCGATATTGTTCCGGTTAAAGCCCAGCAGGTTACTGCCGGTACCGTCCGAAAGGTAAATATCCAGGTCCGTTTGAGCAGGTGCATCTTCATCCCACTGTAATACAACTGTATAGGTTCCGGCAGGAAGTGAAATTTTCTGGAGCAGATCGCCACCGCCGAAATTATGCGCAGCACCGCTGATTCCTGCCTGGGTTCCTCCATTCGAAAAGGTCCCTTCATAAGATCTGTTACCGAAATTGCCTGCGGATGTGAAATATGAAACGCCTTGGGCTGCAGCAGCATCCACGGCCCTCGCCACCTGTCCGTCGGTAAAAAAAGGTTCCGTAACAAAGGTTACATCATCTACTATGATATCACAGCCTGCCAGCCGCAGTTCATCCACGCCCAGCGCAAAATCTTCAGGACTGTTGAAACCGGTCCTGAAATAGAGTTCTGCTTTCGGTGCGATGTCATGAATAATTTGCATCATGGCGCGCCCCTCATCCGAAGCGCGGCCCAGGTAATCCTTTAATACCACTACCCCCTGGGGCAGGTCACCCGATGACACATCGCTGTCGGCCCTATCAAGGGTGTTGTAACTATTTGAAATAACCCCGATTTTTACCCCGAGCCCTTCCAAATCGTACCCTCCCCTGACAAAATCGGCACCGATTGCCTTATCTCCCTGGGAAGTGGTTAACCCGCTGTTATTTATCGCCGTATAAACCGGTCTGGCATAATTGATCAGGTCGGAGTGGTTATTAAGATTTAATAGATTGTTTATCGGGAAGAAACCCGTAATGGTTAGAGTAGACGGACTGGAACTGATCAGCCCGATATCGTAGCCTGGTAAAACTAATAGATCGCTGACCGCCTGAAACTGACCTGCATTTGTTATAATTTGTGTGAAAACCCGGTCACCGGTGTCACTGATCTGGAATATGTCATCGGATTCGGCGGTACCGGTAGCCAGGTACTTACCGTATAGGGAGGTTAGTTCCGGTCCGATAACCGAAATTTCAAGCCGCCCCCCCTCTGGCGGGTAATAATAGGGTATGACGTACCCCTGTCCCGTGCACAAGGCTGACGATGAGGAAGCCCTGACCTCAACCTTGTTGCCATCTTCGAACTCGATACGCCAGACCAATCGATCACCTGCCTTGAATTCCTTACTGAAAACATATCCATGGCGGCCTGGTCCAAACTGATTGTTTACCGTATCCTTTTTTTCATTGTTATCATCTTCATCCTCCTCATGGTCACTTTCACTGCCGATGTACATCAGCTGACTGTGTTCCGGCTCAACGGTGATTGTGGTATAATTCGGATTGAAATATCCGAAATTAGCTTTGAATATGCCACCGCCCAGGTCTTCGATGCATTCCAGAATCGGAACGACATCCTGCATGGTCTGGGCACGGCTCTTCTCAGGGAACAGCCAAAGGACTGACAGGAGGGTAATAATCCAGATCGGAATTCGTCTGGAAAATGTTAATCTAAATTGGAAAGGAAGGGTAAATCTTTTCATGAAGGGGTTCATTTTGGTGCAGGATAAATTTATTTAAACACCCATTCAATCAGCAAGATAGATTGAATAAATAGCAAAGGGGGAAACAAGCTCTGAAACAACCGGATTCGCTGGCCAGAGATCTGAACCATGTGTTTCTTATCTAAACTCATTCTAAATAAGAGTGGGCCTTCCCCTCACGTGGGCCTTTTTAAAATAACGATTTTGAGGATGTTAACCTGATAACAGAAAGAAAGCCTGTTAGTAGAGTCCGGAGGAGTCGTAAATATCGGTTTTGCGATTTTCCCGGAGGTCAAAATAAAAGATGCTAACAGAAAGTCAGGTGCCCCACTTGCGCGATTGATCAAATAATAAGGCAGTATGAACTTTCGTCTCCTTTATGGAAATATACTGTTCATATCACGGTATTAAAATCCGTACTAGTACGGGTATTAATCATTAAAAAAATCAATAAAATCGCTCTATCATACAGATACTTCTAGAATGCTTGCAATTAATTGATAATCAGCCACTTAGCTTAGAAAATCAGAACAGCTCAACGCTTATTAATGAAAAAGGAAGAAGTTTTTCCACAACAAGGCGAGCCGGAAGAACCAGCCAGCCTGGAACCTCCGAGTAGTTTGGCCTTTCAAGGGCTCCTGGTCCCCCCCCAGAATCAGACCTCCAAAAATACCGCTTTTACAATAAGTGTAAGATCCGTAGAGTTCCTGTCGAAACATTTCCCGGGTTCCAGCCTTCACGACTGGAACAACTGGCAATGGCAGGTAAGGAATAGTTTTACGTCAGTAGAACAACTGAACTCCTTCCTGGGACTCTCTGCTGATGAATCGGCCATCCGCGAATCGGGTGTACACCTTCCGATCCGGATAACTCCGTATTACGCCAGCCTCCTGGATCCCGACAATCCGCTGCAGGCCTTGCGCAGAACGGTGATCCCCGTGGTACAGGAGCTGAACGTTTCGCCGGGGGAAGCCGAAGATCCGCTGAGCGAAACAAATCATAGTCCGGTTCCTCATATTGTACACCGATATCCTGACCGTGTACTTTTTCTTGTGACCAACTTTTGTTCAGCCTACTGCAGGTACTGCACCCGGACGCACATGGTTTCACTGCAGGAAAAGGCACACTCCAGCCAGGCTGAATGGGATATTGCCATTGAATATATCCGCCAGCACACCGAAGTTCGGGATGTTCTGCTCTCCGGCGGTGATCCGCTTACCCTTTCGGACAGTCGGATCGAATACCTGTTGTCCAGGCTACGGGCCATCCCGCACGTAGAGATTCTCCGCATAGGGACCAAAGTTCCGGTTGTGCTGCCGCAGCGCATCACCCGCGACCTTGTAAACATGCTCAAAAAGTATCATCCGCTGTTTATCAGCATACATTTCACGCATCCTGACGAGCTGACTCCAGAGGTTTCAGAAGCCTGCAACCGCCTCGCCGATGCCGGTATTCCTCTTGGCAGCCAGACGGTTCTGCTTAAAGGGATCAATGATGAGCCGGGGATTTTCAAGAAACTCACACACGAACTGCTGAAAGTAAGGGTACGCCCTTACTACCTCTATCAGTGCGATCCCATACCCGGATCCTCCCACTTCCGCACTCCCGTTGAAACCGGACTGGAGATCATCCGCAATCTGCGGGGTCATACTTCAGGTTATGCCGTACCGCACTATGTAATCGATGCCCCGGGAGGTGGCGGGAAAATTCCGATCTTGCCGGATTACGTGGTGGGAAGGGAAGGCAATGACCTGATCCTTCGTAACTACGAGAACAAAACATTCCGATTTCCTGATTATATCTAGTTCTGCACGCATGATCATCGGATTAACCTATGATTTGCGCGATGATTACCTCAGCATGGGTTTCAGCGAGGAAGATGCCGCTGAATTCGACAAGATTGAAACCATCATCGCCATCGAAGAGTCCCTGCATAGGCTCGGCCATACTACCGAACGGATCGGTCATCTCAGAAGCCTGATCAGCGCCCTGGCATCCGGTAAGCGCTGGGATATGGTCTTCAACATTTGCGAAGGATTCTACGGCATTGGCCGCGAAGCGCAGGTCCCTGCCCTGCTCGATGCCTACCGGATACCTTATGTATTTTCGAACCCTCTGGTCCTTTCACTGACCCTCGACAAAGGGATGACCAAGCGGATCATCCGGGATGCCGGCATTCCAACGGCTCCTTTTGCAGTGGTGAAGGAAACAGCAGATATCGACAGGATCAACCTCTCCTACCCGCTGTTCGTTAAACCGGTTGCTGAAGGTACCGGCAAAGGCATATCGGGAAAATCCGTGGTGCGGAACACATCGGAATTAAAGGAGCAGTGCCTGTTTCTGCTGGAACGGTTCAATCAGCCGGTGCTGGTTGAATCCTATCTCAGCGGCCGGGAGTTTACGGTAGGCATCACGGGAACCGGGGCGAAGGCAGAATGCACGGGCGTCATGGAAATTCATCTCACCAACGAAGCCGAACAGGGGGTCTATTCCTATGTAAACAAGGAGGACTGGGAAGTACGGTGCACTTACACCCTGGCCCACGGCCGGGTTGCGAGGGAATGCGAAGAGGTAGCACTGGCAGCATGGCTCGTATTGGGCTGTGAGGATGGCGGCCGGGTCGATCTTCGACATGATTCGGCCGGTGTCCCGAACTTTATCGAGGTAAACCCACTCGCCGGGATGAATCCGGTCTATTCCGATCTCCCCATGCTCAGCCGCATGAACCATATTGATTTTGATGAGCTGATCCGGCGAATCATGGATTCAGCCATTCAAAAAATCAGGCCATGAAAAAAAAAGTCATCATACTGATCAACAAGCTATCGGAGAATCCGGCTCCGGATGAACTCGACGTCATCGATCAGGTGGAAGCGGTTGAGAAAAGCCTGGATGAAATGGGCCTGCCGCATGACCGGGAGTTTATCGGTCTCGATCTTGGACCTTTGGTAAAACGGATGGAATCAGAACCCCATGCCATCGCATTTAACCTGGTGGAGAGCCTCAACAACAACGGTGGGCTTGTATATTTTGTGCCGGCCCTGCTCGAAAGCATTCAGGTACCGTTTACCGGAAACCCGTCGGATGCGCTGTTTCTCACCACCCAGAAGCCGCTGGCCAAGAAAATCCTGGCCGGACAAGGCATTCCGACTCCGCAGTGGTTTGGTTCCGATGAGGTTAAGAAACTCGATCCCGCACGTACCTACATGGTAAAGCCGTCGAGGGAGGATGCCTCAGTCGGAATTAACGATGAAAACGTGTTTCCGGGTGCCGACCCGTCGGTCCTGTCGAAATTCCGCGAAAAGTGGGGCACTCATTTTTTCATCGAAGAGTATATCGAAGGGCGCGAGTTTAATCTTTCTGTGGTTGGAAGCCCCACCGGCCCGGAGGTTCTTTGGCCAGCCGAAATCCTCTTTCAGAATTTCCCGGAAGGAAAGCCGGAGATTGTCGGGTATGCCGCCAAATGGGATGAAAATACCTTTGAGTACAAAAATACGGTACGGAATTTCGACTTTTCGGAGTCGGACCAGCCCCTTCTCAGCGAGCTGAAATCCCTCTGCTACAACTGCTGGGAAGCCTTTAACCTCAGGGGGTATGTGCGGGTTGACTTCCGGGTCGACCGGAACAACCGCCCCTTTGTACTGGAGATCAATGCAAATCCCTGCATATCACCCGATTCCGGATTGTACAATGCGGCATTGCGCAGCGGTTATACCTTTACCCAAATCATCGAACGAATCCTGAACGACCTATGAATCTAAAAACTGATCCGGTATTGAGAACCGAAGTAAAAGCCAGTGATATTGAGGCTGTCCGCGAGATGGTACGCTCTACCGGCTTTTTCCGCGATGATGAGGTTGACGTGGCGGTTGAGCTGGTTCAGGAGCGCCTGGATAAGGGCCCGGAAAGCGGCTATGAGTTCATTTTTGCCGATGTCGACGGCCGTGCGGTCTCTTATGCCTGCTTCGGTCTGATTCCCTGCACACTGGTAAGCTACGACCTGTACTGGATCGCCACCCATGAGGAGTTTCGGGGCAAG
>MEOR01000119.1:10659-13032 GCA_001769295.1 Bacteroidetes bacterium GWF2_49_14
GAAACCTCCTCCCTCCCGAAATATGAGCCCACCCGTGCGTTCTACCTGAAAAACAACTACCCCGAAAAGGCCCGTTTCGAAGATTTCTATGCCGACGGGGACGATAAGGTGGTCTATGTAAAGAAGATAGGCTGACAGAACCATGGCACCAACGCCCTTTATTGATGTGCACAGCCATCACCAAGGACCCTCAAATGACCAAACCCTTACAGTAGTCAGCTTTTCGGTCCCAAACCCCAAACCTCAAACCCCATACCTCAAACCCCAAACCCCATACCCCAATCCTTATACCCTGGGTGTGCACCCCTGGGATATCGACCCCCTGGGCTTTAGTCCCGATGAGTTGCGTTCCCTGGCCCTGCATCCTGATTGCATCGGAATCGGTGAAACGGGGCTCGACAAGCTCCGGGGCCCGGATCTCAACATTCAGGAAGTCGTTTTCAGGGAACACATTAAAATCGCTGAAGAAGTTCACAAGCCTTTGATTATCCACTGCGTGAGGTCATGGGACATAATCATCGGGCTAAAAAAAGAGTTGAAACCAACGGTTCCCTGGATCATTCACGGGTACAGGGGAAATTCATCGCGATCCGGCCAATTGATTGCGGCAGGTTTCTACCTATCCTTTGGTGCGGCCTTGCTGGGTGGCGACCCAGGGTTGCGGAAAAGCTGGATTGAGTGTCCGGCCGACCGCCTTTTCCTGGAGACCGATGTGAGTACTGAGCCTGTGAGCACCCTGTATGAACACGGAGCCCGCCTCAGGAATATTCCGGTATCGGAATTAAAAACCTATATTGTTTCAAACTTCAAAAGGGTTTTCAGATTCCATGCAAACACCTGAATGGCTGCAACGCACGGAGCTTCTTATCGGACCGGAGAGAATTTCCAGGCTCATGGGGTCGAATGTTCTGGTAGTGGGTCTGGGTGGTGTGGGTGCCTATGCCGCCGAGATGATTTGCCGCGCAGGAATAGGTTCCATGACGATCGTGGACGGCGACAAGATCCATCCCACCAACCGCAACCGGCAGCTGATCGCACTGAGCAGCCTGGAAGGCCAGGAAAAAGCGGAAACCATGGGCAGGCGTCTCCTGGATATCAACCCCGATCTGAAACTCAGCATTATCGGCGAATATATCCGGGATGAACGAATGATCGAGATCATCGACCAACCCTTTGATTACGTGGTTGATGCCATCGACACACTGGCACCGAAGGTTTTCCTGATCTATCACGCCCGCCAGCATGGGCACCCTGTGGTCAGCTCCATGGGCTCGGGTGGCAAGGTTAATCCGGAGGTAATCCGGATAGCCGACCTGTCGGAATCCTATAACTGCAAATTAGCCAGCATATTACGAAAACGCCTGCACAAACTGGGCATTTACAGGGATGTTAAGGTTGTGTTCTCACCCGAATTTGTCGACAAAGAAACCACCCTCCCCGTTGAAGGCGAATCCAACAAGAAAACAACGGTAGGTACCATCAGCTATATGCCGCCGGCGTTTGGGTGCTTTATCGCTTCAGTCGTTATACGGGAGCTGATGATGGGTTGATTTGATGATGTGTTGATGTGTTGATGTTAGCCCGGAGCACTTGTCATCCCCGCGAAAGCGGGGACCGCGTCCCGGAATAGTTGTTTGCCACTTCACACAACTTTTGCTACTTTAGTGAGTTAATAAATGCAGCTCCAGTCGGGGGATTCCGGCTTTCGCCGGAATGACAACCACACCAGCCCACATCACCACATCATCAAATCATCAAATCATCACATCAACAAATCACCACATCCTTTATGAAACATCCCTTCAGCCTGTTTCTCCTCCTTCCCCTCCTTTCTCTGTTTTCCTGCAACAAGGGTACACCGCCGGTTGCAGCGTTAAGTGTTACTCCGGAGTCGGGCAATACCTCCACGGAGTTTATTCTTGATCCATCCGCCAGCAGCGATGCAGAATCTGCGAAGGAGGATCTGAGATGCCGTTGGGACTGGAACAACGATGGTATCTGGGAAACCGGATATGCTTCCCTTGACCCGGTGATCCATCAGTTTGATTTTATCGGGCTTAGTGAAGTTAAGCTTGAAGTGATTGACGAGGATGGGCTCTCCGGAACCACTGTGAAGGAGATCAGCATTGATGCTTCAGGCACCAGCGGCAGCTTTTTCGACAGCCGCGATAACCAGAAATACAAATGGATCCGGATCGGTACACAGGTGTGGATGGCGCAGAACCTGAATTTCAAGACTGAAACTGGATCCTGGTGCTATGAGAACAAAGAGGCCAATTGCCTCAAATACGGACGCTTATATCAATGGGAAGCAACCGCTTCCAACAATCTGGGTAACGGAAAGGATGTTTGTCCGGTGGGTTGGCACATGCC
>MEOR01000119.1:13052-15152 GCA_001769295.1 Bacteroidetes bacterium GWF2_49_14
TATGTACTCAACGACATGGGAAGACGGGGGATCATCGCCAATAAGCTGAAATCATCTTCTGGCTGGGGCGCTGAGGGCAATGGCACCAATTCTGCTGGTTTGAACGTACTCCCATCAGGATATCGAAGCCAATATCAGAATGCAGTCTTTGAAAGTCTCGGCTATTCGGCGCATTTCTGGTCTGGTGAGGAATTCAACAGCGGGATGGTTTGGATTCGCGGATTTGACGGCTCCGAAAACATTGACAGGAATCTTTTTGCCAAGGATTTTGGTCTCTCCATACGATGCATTAAAGATTAGGATTATGAAAAAAATACCAAATTTTGTCCTGATCCTGATGATTCCCGGCCTTTTTGCCGGCTGCGCCAAGAATCCTGGGCCCATGGCGACCTTCACTCTGGATCCTGAAGAAGGCACCACAACCACCGAGTTCACCCTGGATGCCTCGAACAGCCGGGATCTTTCGACACCGACAGATCAATTGTTGTATCGTTGGGACTGGGAAGGCGATGGAGTCTTCGACACAGACTATTCATTTCAGCCCACGGTCTTACATATTTTTCCACTGGCCGGGGAAACAAAAATCATTCTGGAAGTCACTGATCAGCAAGGAAAAACTGATCTTGTATCCCAAAAAGTGAATATCGGGGAAGGATCACACGGCCTCTTTAAAGATACCCGGGACAACCAGCTTTATCAGTTCCGGAAAATAGGGGCACAAACCTGGATGGCTCAGAACCTTAATTTCGTTACGGCCAGCGGGTCTTCCGTGTATAATGAGGATCCCGCAAAAGCCGGAATCTATGGAAGGCTTTATACCTGGGAAACCAGCAGGAGTGTATGTCCGGCTGGCTGGCATCTCCCCTCCGATGAAGAATGGATGCAGCTCGAAAAGTTTTCAACCATGATGACAACCGAAGCCGAAGCAACCGGCTGCAGGGGATACCAGGGCATGTACCTGAAATCCCGTGAGGGGTGGCTGATCGCGGGGCATTACAATTTCAATGGCGATAATTCAACAGGGTTTACCGGGCTCCCTGGTGGATATTACCGCCCGGAAGACGGCTACAACGGTCTTTACTATGCGGCCCTGTTCTGGACCTCATCGGAAACGGATCCGGAAAATGCCTGGTCGCGCCGGCTCGTTACCGGGAGTGAAGTTTGCCGTGACCCCAGCCCAAAGGTTGACGGATACTCGGTAAGGTGCGTTAAGGATTGACGGATGACCAAAGACCGATGACCGACGACCGGGGACCGCCCGGAGCACTTGTCATCCCCGCGAAAGCGGGGACCGCGTCGCCCTGCCACAATTCATCCTCAGAGCACTTGTCATCCCCGCGAAAGCGGGGACCGCATTCCACGGCCACAATTGATCCTCAGAGCCTGTTCCTTTGTGGTTTTTATGTATTTTTAGGTTGTGGCAAGTTGTCATTCCGGCGAAAGCCGGAATCTCCCGGCAAATGCTCCGAGGCAGGGGATCCCGACTTTCGTCGGGATGACAATTCTGGCGCAAACCTGATACCTGATACCCGAAACCCGAAACCAACATGCACAAACTCCCCGTCCTATTTGCCGCCAGCCTCGCCGCAGTACCTGCTTTGGCGAAAGACAAACCCAATATCATCTATATTCTGGCCGATGACCTGGGGTACACAGAGATCGGACCCTACGGCCAGAAACTGATTGAAACCCCTAATCTTGATATGCTTGCCCGCAATGGCATGCGGTTCACGCAACATTATTGCGGTTCTCCGGTGAGTGCCCCGTCGAGATGCGTACTTCTGACCGGCCAGCACACCGGACACTCGTTTGTACGGGGAAACCATGAATGGGCAGAACGGGGCGATGTCTGGAATTTCGCAAAGGCGGTTAACGATCCGAACCTCGAAGGCCAGTACCCGCTTCCCGACAGCATCCGGACCTTGCCGGAATATCTTAAGCAGGCAGGCTACCGCACGGGCCTGATTGGGAAATGGGGCCTCGGGGCTCCCAACAGCGAGGGGTTGCCCAACCGCCAGGGGTTCGACTATTTCTTCGGATATGTATGCCAGCGGCAGGCGCACACCTACTACCCCAAACATCTGTGGAGAAATGAAGAGA
>MEOR01000119.1:15207-16868 GCA_001769295.1 Bacteroidetes bacterium GWF2_49_14
CGATCCGCTCGATCCTGCCAGCTATGGAAAATTCACACAGAAAGAAAATTCGGCCGAACTTTTCGTAAAGGAGGCCACCGGATTTATTGAAAAATCAAAAGGCCAGCCCTTCTTTCTCTATTTTGCCTCCACCCTGCCCCACCTCGCCCTGCAGGCACCTAAGGAATGGGTGGATAAGTATGTAAAAAAAATCGGTGATGAAAAGCCTTACACCGGACAGGAGGGTTATTTCCCCGCACGGTATCCGCATGCTACCTATGCGGCCATGGTTTCTTACCTGGACTATCAGGTGGGTGAAATCATCAGGAAGCTGAAAGAAACAGGTGAATATGAAAACACGCTGATCATTTTTTCCAGTGACAACGGGTATGCCTACAATGCCGGTTGTGATCCCGCCTGGTTTAATGGTTTTGCCCCATTTATAACCACACTGGGCTGGGGAAAGGGATACGTCCATGAAGGAGGCATCCGTGTACCGATGATTGCTGCATGGCCGAGACATATCAGGCCGGGTACCACATCGGACCATATCTCCGTTTTCTACGATGTTTTACCTACCCTTTGCGAGGTTGCAGGTATTAAGAAACCGGCCGATACAGACGGAATTAGCTTTCTTCCGGAACTTCTGGGTAAAAAGAAACAGGCGCAGCATGAATACCTTTATTGGGAATTTCCTGAATACCAGGGCCAGCAAGCTGTCCGGATGGGACCCTGGAAAGCGATGCGCCTGAACATGCAGAAGGGGAACACGGAAATCCAGCTGTTCAACCTGGAAACCGATACCAAGGAGCAGACCGATGTTTCCAAACAACATCCCGACCTGGTAAACCGGGCGCTTGAGATCATGGCAAAAGAGCACAGAAGACCGGCACTGGAAAGGTTCTATATACAGCCTCTTGATAAATAGATTTGCCTGAGAACAGAACCAAATCTATGGCTGCACCGTATAACAATCAGAAATGAAACGGAGGTTGTGTGCGTGTCAGGTCATTTTTAGCGGTTTTCCTTTTGTCAGTATCCTTACTATCCTGCGAATCTTTAAAAAGAGTTACCCGTGAGGATAAAACGAAGGAGATTTCCATAACGAATCCTGAAACAGATTCGCTTGAATATGAATTAATCATAATCGATCCCGGTTTTTCATTTTGGTTTGAGACCCGTCGAAAACCAGAATGGTACTATTCAAAAGAGTATATGGAAAACTGGAACATTCAGTATGTAAATGCCTGGAATTATAACTGCCGCAACCGCAATTTTCAGAGGCAGCATCCCGATAATCCTTTTGATGAGGAGATTGATTACCGACCCCATACCGATTATGGATTGAAATTGAACTACCATTTGTATCACTATTTCCTCTATATTGAAGAAACCTGGGGTAAGATCCTGCCCTATGATCGGCGGAATTGATTATTTTCAGCCGATAAATTTTCCTTAAACATGACAAGTAAAGAACGACTTCTGGCCACGATCAATCATCGCGAGCCCGACCGCGTATGCGTTGATTTCGGCGCCACACCCGTCACCGGAATACACGTATCGGTGATCAATAAATTATGGCAGAGGATGTTCGGCCAGCATGATTACCGGGTAAAGGTTATTGAGCCCTACCAGATGCTGGGCGAGATTGATCCTGGCCTGCGCGACGGGCTGGGCATTGA
>MEOR01000120.1:0-479 GCA_001769295.1 Bacteroidetes bacterium GWF2_49_14
TGATGATTTACGCTATACGATTGCTTACGTAAGGGATAAGGTTCGGTTCAACCAGTGGGGCAGGATCAAGATCCGATACATGCTTTCGGCAGGAAAGATAAGTCATTCGATTATTGATCAGGCATTTGATCATATTGATGAAGATTCCTACGCGGATACACTCAAATTGCTCCTGCAAAAGAAGAGCCGGGAAATGAAGCGGGAGACAAATCCCTACGCCAAAAAACAGAAGCTCGTGAAGTTTGCACAAGGCCGCGGGTTTGAGATCGATCTGGTATTGAGGGAATTACAGGAACTCATGTAGGGATGGATAAATTCGTCCGGTCCAGATAAATCCGTCCGTACGTGCATCATCCGGATCCTCTGTACGGACGGTTTTAACCGTCCCTACGATTTTCTTACCTTGTCAAGTCAAAAACCAGAATAATGTCACACAACGAATCCCAGCATAATCGTTCTCTTCTGATTGAAATTGCGCG
>MEOR01000120.1:583-2104 GCA_001769295.1 Bacteroidetes bacterium GWF2_49_14
GAGATCTGAGAAAGCTTCTCTGGTGCTCGATCGACAACGACGACTCGCTTGACCTGGATCAGCTGACACTGGCTGAACCCATGAGTGAAGAAAGAATCCGGGTGATGGTGGCGATTGCAGATGTGGATGCCGTGGTCAAGCAATCAAGCGAGATTGATAAACATGCGGCTCAGAATACAACATCGGTTTATACTGCCGCGGCAGTTTTCCCGATGCTTCCCGATGAACTGTCCACTGGCCTTACCTCGCTGAATGCCGATTCAGACCGGATGGCCATTGTGGTAGAGATGGCGATAGACAGGGACGGGGTGATTCAGAAATCAGAAATTTTCCGGGCGCTGGTAAGAAATCAGGCCAAACTGGCCTATAACAGCCTCGCGGAGTGGCTGGAAGGGCACGGACCTTTGCCTAAGGAAGCCACTGAAGTAAAGGGACTTGACGAAAATCTGAAACTTCAGGATCAGGCGGCCGGCCGGATGAAAAATTTCCGACATGAGCAGGGCGCACTAGATTTCACAACCAGTCAGGCCCGGCCGATTTTTGACGGGGACACCCTGTCGGAACTCAGGAATGAAGTTAAAAACCGGGCAAAGGATATTATCGAGGACTTCATGATCGGTGCCAACGGGGTAACTGCCAGGTTTCTCACAAGCCATAATTTTCCTTCTTTCCGGAGGATCGTGAGAACCCCGAAACGCTGGAGCCGGATCGTTGAAATTGCTGCGGAGCATGGATTCAAGCTCCCGGGAGAACCTGATTCCAAATCCCTGCAGGAGTATTTAACCTGGTCAAAAAAGAACGATCCGGACCGTATTCAGGACCTGTCACTCAGTATCATCAAGCTGCTTGGGCCTGGGGAATATGCAGTGGGAATGCCGGGGGAACCGGTGGCCGGACACTTCGGCCTGGCGGTGCAGAGCTATTCACACTCCACCGCCCCCAACCGGCGGTTTCCTGACCTGATCACCCATCGCCTTCTCAAGGCGGCTCTGTCAGGAAAAGGATATCCCTATACTCCTGAGGACCTTGTAGCCCTTGCCGCCCATTGTACAGAGCAGGAGAATGATGCAAAAAAAGTGGAACGTCAGGTAGGCAAATCCGCTGCCGCGCTCCTGCTGGAGCATCGTATCGGCGAGAAGTTCAACGCGATCGTGACAGGCGCATCCGATAAGGGCACCTGGGTAAGGCTGCTGACTGTCCCGGTTGAAGGGCGTGTGGTTGACGGTTACCGCGGTCTCGATGTGGGAAACCGCATCCGCGTGGAACTGATTGATACGGATGTCTGGCGCGGATATATCGATTTTCGCCGGATAACTTAGGGGGCGATGTATATGGTATGGGGTAAGGGGTATAAGGTATGGGGTATAAGGTATGGGGTATAAGGTATGGGGTATAAGGTATAAGGTATGGGGTATAAGGTATAAGGTATGGGGTATAAGGTATGGGGTACAAGGTATACGGTATGGGGTATGAGAAGTAAGGCAGCATCAACGAGGCCCTATACCCCGTACCTCCAACCTC
>MEOR01000120.1:2121-8631 GCA_001769295.1 Bacteroidetes bacterium GWF2_49_14
CCCCCGCAAGTTTTTTACCTAATCGGTGTCAAAAGAGTCAAACACTTTAAACACCGGATTTGAATGGATGAAAACAACCTGATAGAAATGCTCCGGGCCGGAGATCCGGCGGCAACCAGAAACCTGGTTGATCATTACCAGCCCCTGGTGCTGAAAACAGCACGGGGGTTTGTCCGCAATACGGAGGATGCCCGCGATATCGCTCAGGATGTTTTCATCGATGTAATTACCAATCTGCACCGCTTCCGCAGGCAATCGGGATTATCAACCTGGATTTACCGTATCACTGTTAACCGGTCCCTCAATTATATCCGCAGCAAAAGGCGGAGAAATGATCCGATTCAATCCGATACGCTGAATTCGGAAGGCCATCCCGGGATGGTTCACAATCTCAGCGATCCATCAGAAAAAAATCCAGGAGAGATTCTGGAATATCAGGACAGGTCAAGAATACTTCATGACGCCCTGGAATCCTTGCCCGAGAGGCAGCGCACTGCCCTGGCTCTGGCCGAATTTGACGAACTATCTTATAAAGAGATATCCGAAGTGATGGAGTTATCCCTCTCATCGGTGGAATCACTGATTTTCAGAGCAAAGAAAAACCTGCAGAAAAAATTATGGCATTGTTACAAGAAATCCTGCTAGGCGCGCAAGTTTTTAAAATGAAAAACATCTAAACGATAAATACCAATACTATGGATTGCAAAATTTACCAAACCGATCTGATCGGATTCATCAAGGGAAACCTTACCGGCGAAGAGATGACCCGGTTAAGGGAGCACCTCGGCAAATGTCCGGAGTGCCGGTCCTTTGCCGGCTACCTGGAGGAGACTCTGGGAGTGATCCGGATTGAAAAGGAGATTGAGCCCGATCCATTTCTGGCAACGCGGATCGAAGGACTCATTCAGCGCCGGCAGTTGCAACCCGTTCGCAGGAGCTTTTCATTTAACCTGATACCCGCCCTTGGCTTCAGCCTTTTTATTCTCGCAGGAGTTTTTGGGGGATTCGGAATCGGAAAGTTGATCACTCCCGTTCATTCCTCCGAAGCCATTGTTACCAGTGAACTGCGGATAGTGATGGATGACCTGATGCTGGAACCAATTGAAACTTTTTTACTGGAGCTGTAACATGAAAAAGCAAAACCTTCTCATCGGTCTGGTTCTTTTTCTTGTGGTAACCAATGTTGCAACCATCCTCACCGTGGCACGGCACATCAATAAACAGGACAAGGGATTCATAACCAATCGCGCGTCGGCCATGGCAGGTGACACAGCCGGAGTCCCGGGAACGCAGCGTGTTAAATATATGGCTGAGCAACTCGGGCTAAGTTCAGATCAGCAGGATTCATTCCGTAATGCCACATGGGAATATGGACGTAAAGCACAGGGCATCAGTCAGAAAATGAGCCGGTTACGGGATCTTTTACTCATAGAGATGGATAAAGATACTCCGGATACCACACGATTGAGTCAGTTGTCGGAACAGATTGGCTTTCAGCATACAAATCTGAAAAAGCTCTCCGTTGACCATTACCTGGTGCTTAAATCATTCTGCATGGATGACCAGAAGAAAGAGTTGTTCGAAATGTTCGAGAAAGTCCTGAAACCAGATGGCGAAGTAAGTATGCCACGCGGACAGGGTCCGCCCGGCAGGGGGCGTGGCGGACCGGGCAAGAGTGGCCGGGGCCCCTGGTGGCAAAATCAGAAAGATTCAGTTTCAAGTAAATAACCTTAATTTTTAGTACAATGAAAAAAGTTAGCATGAAAATCGCAGTGGCTGCCTTCCTGATCGCAGCCGGCACATTCGGGCTCGAAGCCCAGACCTGCAACGGAACCGGATTCCGCAGAAACTGCACCGGAACCTGCATTAACAGCACCACTCTAACGGCCGAACAGAAGGCTCAGCTGGCAGAACTTGCCACCGCACACCAGGCTGAAATGGCCGTCCTGAGAGAGCAAATGCTTGCCGCCACCTCACTGGCCGACAAGCTCGCTATCCGCAAACTGATGGCTGAACAGCGCGAAGCGCATTGGGCCGAAGTAAAAGCGCTGTTTGATTCATGGGGAATCGTGGCAAAACCCGGCAGCAAGAAGGGTAACCGTTAAACTGACAGCTTTTAGAAAGCTGTCAGTTTTAAAAAGCGAGCGGGCCGGAGAACCCTCACGTTCAACCGGCCCGCTCTTACTTTAAAAAAGTTAGCAACCATAAAATTACAAAAAAATGAAATCAAATCGTATGATTAACGGATTAATTATTGTGCTGGCCAGCGGTTTATCCCTGCAATCCTGCAGCACAACCAATGAATTGGCAGCCGGGTTACCCGCTGCAATTGTTTCGGTAGCCGATGATGGTACAACCACAATCGATACTGACCTGCTCAAAACGGTATATTTCGACGGAGCCTCCACCCCGATGACCGATCCGCTTGGGGAATGGCTGAAATTTATGCGGGAAGAAGAGAAAGTAGCAAGGGATCTGTACCTGGCTTTCTATGAAACCTATAAGATTCCGGTTTTCAAGAATATCCCGAAGGCCGAACAGAATCACATGAATGCGGTTCTTACCCTGATGAATGTCTATGGAATTGCAGACCCGGCTTCAGCAGAAAACGGGGTGTTTGTCAACCCCGATCTGCAGGCTCTCTATAACGACCTGCTCGCCAAAGGAAAAGTGAGCCTGATTGAAGCCCTTAAGGTGGGTGCATTGGTTGAGGAAACAGATATTGTTGACCTGGCTGATGTGTATGAATTATCCCCCGGGGATGATTTTAAGGCACTGGCCGAAGCCCTCATGCTGGGTTCACGGAATCACCTGCGAGCCTTTAACCGGGTGCTCAAAATCAATGGTGTAGTTCTGCTTCCCTCCGCTCTCGACCAGTCTGCATTTGACGAAATCGTGAACAGCGATTGGGAACGCGGAACCGGACTGTGCAACGGGATCAACACCAATACCGGTGCCCAGTATTGCGGAAAGGGACGCGGGTTCAGGGGAGGAAGAGGGTGATTTGATGATGTGTTGATTTGTTGATAGAGATGGGCTCACTACAGGGTGAGCCAGTCGTAAACCCCTGGCTTTCATGCCGGGGGTTTTTGTTTGGTGCCCTTTTTGAATATGGGAGACATTATCTACCTTTGGTTGATAACCCTACAATCCGAACCATGAAAAGGTATCTTGAACCCGCCATTCATTTTCTCATATGGGTAACGGGATTTCTGGGCTTTGCGCTGGGAGTAAAGACCATCGGGGTTTTTCACAAATCTGACGGATCGTTCCTCTACCCCCTGATCTCAGGGACCCTGATCAATGTGGTCCTGTTTTATGTAACCGCCCTCCTGTTCATCCCCAGATTTGCTGCCAGCCGGAAAACCGCCGGGTTTGTGCTGAAAACCGCCGGGTTGCTTATCGGGCTGACGGTAATAGAGTCCTTGCTGGACTATGCGTTCTTCAGCTCCATCTATTCCAGTGCCGAAGAGTCGTTCAGCTCCCAGCTGATGGTCAATCTTGCCCTCAATATAATTGTTCTTTCTTTGGCATTGGCTTATGGTTTTATCAAAAACTGGATCCGGAATGAACGGATGAAACAGCGCTTGAAGGAAGAAAAGCTGACGGCAGAACTCAACTTCCTGAAAGCGCAGATCAATCCGCATTTTCTTTTTAACGTACTGAACATGGCCTTCTCCAGCGCCACGGGGTCCGGTGATGACCGAACAGCCGGAATCATCGAGAAGCTGGCCAGCCTGATGCGATATATGCTGTATGAAAGCAATACCGAAAAGGTCGATCTTGGCAAGGAGATCCGTTATATCGAGGATTATATTGAACTGCAGAAGCAACGCCTTTCAACAGATATTCCCCTGACCCTCCGCTTTGAAGTTGACGGTGATTTCCAGGGTGCCGCCATCGCCCCCTTGCTCCTGATTCCTTTCGTTGAAAACGCCTTTAAATACGGGATAAAATTCGAGCATAAATCAGAGATATTCATTGCCCTGGAAATCAGGGGCAAGGAGCTGACTTTCAAGGTAGAAAACACCTGTTTCCCGGGCCACGATGCGATAACCCGCAAGGATTCCGGCATCGGACTGGAAAATGTAAAAAAACGGCTTGCCATGCTTTACCCCGATAATCACCAGCTTAACATTTCAGACAAAGGGGAACTATTCCAGATCGAACTGACCCTTAAACTAAACTGATATCCGCATGAAATGCATGGTTGTAGATGATGAGCCGCTGGCAATAGACCTTATTGACGGATATATCCGGAAGACTCCCTTTCTTGAGCTCACGGCAAGTTTTTCCAATCCCTTCAAGGCTCTCACTTTTTTAACCGGGCAAACGGTGGATCTGCTTTTCCTCGATATCAATATGCCGGAACTTTCGGGCATTCAGTTGCTGAAATCCCTGCCGGTGCCGCCGATGGTGATTTTTACAACTGCCTATTCCGAGTTCGCTGCGGAGAGTTATGATTACGGCGCTGTGGATTACCTGCTCAAACCTGTTAAGTATGAGCGGTTTCTGAAAGCCGTGAACCGCGCGGCAGAAATAAGAGGGCATCCGGCTGCCGCGCAGCCTGCAGCAACGGGGAGTGAGCACCTGCGAAGCGGATTTGTCCTTATAAAAAGCGGCACGCAGATCAATAAAGTCAGGACCGATCAGATCCTATACGTGGAGGGTGCCGGTAATTACATGACCTTTTATACCCGCGACAAAAAGATTATGTCACTTCTCAGCATGACTGAGGTTCTCGAGCTTCTTCCTCCGGATCAGTTTGTCCGGGTTCATAAATCCTATATTGTTAATCCTGAGCATATCGAGATCATCGAAAAGCACCGGGTGATCATAAACAAACAATCCATTCCCATCGGGGTTACCTACCGCGACCATGTTTTCCCCAAAATCGGTCATCCGGAATAAATCCGTTCAGATAAAAAACCACATCATTCAAATAGTATTTCCGGGAGGTCGTGGAAACGATTTTTTCCCGGGAAAGTGCGGCCATACTTTAGCTGGTGAAATTGAAATTTAAATCAAAAAACCAGTTAAAAAATGAAAAAACAACTTATCACCCTGATCATGACCCTCATGGGAATGTCTTCCCTTTTCGGGTCCTCCCTGAACCCTCTAGGTGTAGAAATCGCCGGCATCTGGCTCGGAAAAGTCAAGGTTACCGAACAACTTGAGATGCGTTTCGCGTATGTTATCAGCAAATCGGAAACGGGAGCACTCTCAGCCACCCTGAACATCCTGGAACAAAAGGCGTTTAACATTCCCATGGAGAAAGTTATCTTCTCCAATGACTCCGTGACTATTGATTTCAGCAGCAAAGGCATCATGTATAAGGGTATTTATCATGCTGATACTGACCTGATTACCGGCCATTTTTCACAAGCCGGGAAAAGTTTTCCGCTGGAGCTGGCCCGCGTGGATGAACTGCCGAAAACAACAGCACGGGCTCAGACCCCGCAACGGCCTTTCCCCTATAGCGAGGAAGATGTGGCGTTCAGCAACCCTTCCGCTGGTGTAGAGCTGGCCGGCACCCTCACTTTCCCCAAATCGGATAAGCCGTCACCAGCCGTGATCCTGATCGCCGGCTCAGGCCGCAATGACCGTAATGGCACTCCAATGGGGCATTTCCTCTTGCTTTCCGATTACCTGACCCGGAACGGCTATGTGGTTTTGCGGTCCGATAAACGGGGGGTGGGTAAATCAACCGGTAATTACGGGGAAGCCACCACTGAGGATTTTGCTTCCGATATCAATGTTGCCGTGGATTACCTGAAGACCCGCAAAGAGGTCGACGTGAAACGCATAATTCTGATCGGGCACAGTGAGGGCACCTTGATCGCACCGATGGTTGCAGCCGGGCGGAAAGATATATCCGGTATGGTACTGATGGGCGCCGTGGGCATCCGCGGCGATGAGCTGTTGCTGTCGCAGATCCGCGCCATGTCAGCCGTAACCGGCATGGAGCAGGCTGATATAGACACGCTGGTTGAGCAGAACCGGAGTTATTATGCAATCATCAAAACCGATGAGAGCAATGAGGTGAAAACAGCAAAGATCAAAGCGATCAATCCCGATATTCCCGCAAATGAACTGAAAATGCTCCTGAAACCCTGGATCCGTTATTTCATCTCCTTCGATCCGAAGCCCTTCCTTAAAAAAGTGGATTGTCCGGTCCTGGCCATATCAGGTTCCATCGATCTCCAGTGTCCTCCCGGGCAAAATCTGGCTGAGATTGCAAAAGCACTGAAGGCAGGCGGAAACAAGCATTGCACCGTCATGCAGGTTCCCGGACTGAACCATCTTTTCCAAACCGCAAAAAGCGGATCGCCACTTGAATATGAAAATATTGATGAGATTATTGCTCCGGTGGCGCTGGAATCGATCCTGACCTGGGTGATGTCAGTAAAATGAGAGGAGGGAAACGGGATCGTTGCACTGGTTACTGGTTGCTGGTTAAGGCTCTTAATTTACTTTGGTGGTTGGGCGCGCGGTCCCCGCTTTCGCGGG
>MEOR01000120.1:8645-21791 GCA_001769295.1 Bacteroidetes bacterium GWF2_49_14
CGAAAGCGGGGACCGCGTCCCTGAACATGACTTTAACTTCTGGCTTAACCAGTAACCAGTAACCAGTAGAGACGCATGATTATGCGTCTCTACAGGACCCTGAATTCATCCACCCTTACCGCCCCCGCCCCCTTTCCATACACCCCGATCTTCAGGCTGGAAAAGCCGCCTAACACGTTCTTTTGATATCCCGATACCTCGAGCGCGATTTCATACGGCAGCCACTTTTGGCCGTCGGTGCTGTAGGAGAGGTAGAGTGAATAATGATCGAGCTTCATTTTCAGGAATTTGATCTCCGGATTTTTGATCTCCGGACCCCAATGTTTCCTGCCGTTGAAGAGGTCGAACAGAACCCCATCCCTGATGCCGAGACCGGCGTAATACTGATCAGTGAAATAAACGATCAGCCCGGCCTCAACACCGGGGGTGGGTTCTACTTTTACAGAGACTTCATAATCAGGATCTCCCGGAATGGTGTGCATCACCCTAAGGGTATCGGTAATGGTGGTCAGGGTTAACGCTCCCTTGCTGATTTTCCAGGCGTCAGGCGAGCTGACATGACTGAAGCACCACTGGAGGTTCAGCTCTGCCTTGCTGAAATCATCGGACTCTATCTGGTTGTTATTCACGATTTTATAGTCCGGATCCGTAATAAAGGATTTGTACCAGCCGTCCTTGGTCCATACGATAGGTTCAATCATTGTGCTGCGACCCATAGGAAGGTGCCCCTGCTCATATCCGTGATAGACGATGTACCAGTTATCATCCTTATCGGGAAAAATGGTGCCATGCCCCTTCGACGACCAGGGCTCAGAAGCCTTCCAGGTTTTGATAACCGGGTTGAAGGGTGAATTCTCCCAGGGGCCAACTGGCGATTTCGACCGCGCTGCAACCGCCATGTGAGAGGTGGCCGGTCCGGATGTACCGCCCTGGGCGGAGGTCATGTAATAATAAGGATCACGGTACACCAGCTTCGGTGATTCAAGGCAGAAGCATTCCACACCCCAATCGAACGGATAAACCCAACCCTCATACACTTGCTTCATCTCGGCGGTAACCGACAGTCCATCTTCGGCCAGCGGCGCAACCCGGCCGTCGTTGAGGTACAGGTAGCGATGCCCGTCAGGGGTGGCGATATGCCCGGGATCAATACCATTTACCCCGATATGCACCGGCTTGCTCCAGGGACCCTCCGGCCGTTTGGCGGTAATCACGTAATTCCCGCCCCGGTTGGTGGGGAAGTATATGTAAAACAGGTCCTTATACTTGATAAAATCAGGCGCCCACACTTCCCCGACGAACGTGTTCAGCGCCCGTGTCACCCGCTCCCAATGCACCAGGTCCTTGGATTTCCAGATCAGCAATCCCGGAAAGAAATCGTATGAGGAGTGAGTCATGTAAAAGGTGCTGCCATCGCGGACGATGGAGGGATCGGGGAAATCGCCTCTGGTTACGACATACGTTGAGGGCTGCGTCTTGGCAGAAGGCGAAAGAAAAAAGGCGAAGGGCGAAAGAAAGGATAAAAGAAGAAAAGATTTAGGTGTAAGGAAGGGGATTCGAGTATTCATCGGGATTATGTATTTTACACAATAAAAATACTTGATTTTGAATCCCAAACCCTGATAATTATAGAATGACTAGAAAAGCGTCTTCGACAGACATCAGTAACCCCGGGGTTCAGCCCGGGGTCTTCTGTCCCACCCCCATGTTCACCATCCTGTTACTGGCAGTAACCACCCTGCTACCCGCCCAGCAACAAACCATTAACCTCGCCGACCAATGGGGTTTTCAGCTCGATGCGAACGATTTCGAGCGGGCCTTTGAGAACAGCGGAGCGCACAAGGATGTGCTGAATGATTTTGTGATGCTGCCCGGAACCACGGATTCGAACAAAAAGGGAATTCCCACCACCGCGAAGCCGATCAATCGGTTATCCCGATATTATGAGTACGTTGGGCCGGCCTGGTACCAGAAGGAAGTCCTGATTCCGGCCGATTGGAGCGGTAAGACCGTACGGCTCTTTTTCGAGCGGGTTCTCTGGATCAGCTCGGTGTATGTCGACGGCAAGCTCGCCGGTACCGAAAAGAGCTTCTCAACACCGCATGAATATGACCTGAGCGAGGTCCTCACACCTGGCAAACACCGGATTTCGGTGTGCGTGGACAACCGGGTGGGACCGGAGTTCGACCGATGGAGCCATGCGTTCTCCGAATACACCCAAACCTGCTGGAACGGCATCGTGGGGCGGATGGAGCTGAAAGCCTTCGATCCGGTCAGCTTTAAAAGCATAAAGGTCTATCCCGATATTGAACGGAAGAGCGTCCGGGTGAAGTGTACGATCAGCAATCCCGCCGGTGGAGCCGTTACGGGATCGGTCTTTTTCTCCGCAAAGGCCGTTAACACGGATCAACCGCATCAGACTGGGGAGGTTAACATGGCTTTTTCCGGATCCGGAGAGCAGATCCTGGCGGAAACAGAGGTGCCGATGGGCGAAAAAGTGCAGCTATGGGATGATTTCTCGCCGGTTCTGTATGAACTCAACGCTCATCTGGCCGGAAATGCCGATAACCGCGTGGTGGCCGATGCACGGAAGCTGACTTTCGGCATGCGAGAAATCGGAACCGATGGAGCCCATTTCACCCTGAACAAGCGCAGGATCATGCTGCGGGGAACCCTCGAGTGTGCGGTTTTCCCACTCACCGGTTATCCCGATATGAGTGTGGCCGGTTGGCTGCGGATCTGTAAAACGGTAAAAGAATACGGTCTCAATCACATCCGTTTCCATTCGTGGTGTCCGCCTGAGGAGGCTTTCATTGCAGCCGACCAGGTGGGAATCCTGCTGCAGGCAGAGCTGCCGTTCTGGTCGGAGGCTACCCGGCCGGGCGATCCTCTGAGTGTATTCCTGAAGGATGAAATGGCCCGGATTCTCGAAAAATATGGCAACCATCCGTCGTTTGCACTCCTCTGTATGGGAAACGAGCTGCGCGGTAATTTCGACATCATGGCCGACCTGGTCCGGTTCGGCAGGGAGACCGATCCCCGCCATTTGTACAGCGGCTCTACCGCGCGAAAACATTTACCTGAAGATCAGTTCTATGTGTCGCATCAGACCACGGCCGGGGGAATCACCACCTATGGGGCCCGGGGGCCGCAGACCGATTACGACCTGAGGAAAGCCTATGATGTGCTGAAGGTTCCGGGTGTTGCACATGAGGTGGGGCAGCGGGCGGTATACCCCAATTTTGATGAGATTAAAAAGTACACCGGACTTCTCTATCCACGGAATTTCGAGCTGTTCCGGGATACCCTGGAGAAGCACGGAATGCTGGACCAGGCGAAGGATTTCTTCAACATATCGGGCAGCATGACGGTGATGCTGTACAAGGAGTCGATCGAAGCGCTGCTTCGCACCCCGAACAGCGGCGGGTTCCAGCTACTCGACCTGCACGATTTTCCCGGGCAGGGAACAGCGCTGGTAGGGATACTGGATCCTTTCTGGGATTCCAAAGGCCTCGTCACGCCTGAGAAGTGGCGCGAATTCTGCGGTCCCACCGTGCCCATTCTGCGCTTTCCCAAGCGCGAATATTTCAATGACGAAACTTTTTTGGCCACGGCGGAAATCTATCATTATGCGAAAGAGCCCTTGTCGGATATTGATCTGCATTGGGATATGAAAGATTCTGATAATAAGGTTGTTGCATCAGGGAAGTTTAAAGATCAGATTATTCCGGAGTCATCCCTGACCCCGATTGGAGATATCAAGGTATCCCTGAGCCGGGTCAAAAATCCGGAGAAACTTACCCTAACGGTTTATGCAGGTTTCTCCATAAAGAACGAATGGAATATCTGGGTTTATCCTAAACGAATTCCGCTGGTTAAACCGGATGACTTTCTGGTTGCGGCAACCCTCGACGATGCTGCAATATCGGAATTAAACAAGGGAGGTAACGTTATTTTGCTTCCCGATATCAAGCAGCTTAACGGAAAGAAAGGTTCTTTCCAGAACCATTTCTGGTGCCCGATCATGTTCCGCTGGGAGCCCATGACGATGGGGACATTAGTGAAAAGCAACCATCCGGCATTCCGTGATTTTCCAACCTCCTTTTACACCGAATGGCAATGGTGGAACATTATTAGTCAGGCAGTTACATTGGACCTGGAGGGAACTCCGGATAGTTTCAGGCCTATTCTGCAGTCAATCGATACCTATGACCGGTGCCTGAAGGAGGGGATTATCTTCGAGGCCAGGGTGGAAAATGGGAAACTGCTGATGGCGGCGATCGATTTTGAGCGGAATATCGCCAACCGGCCGGCCGCACAGCAGCTGTTGTACAGCCTGAAGAAATATGCGGGCAGCCCGGATTTTAATCCCGATCAGACTCTTTCCATCGAATTCATTAAGGGTATGTTTAAGAAGCCGACCCTGATGACCGGAGCAAAAATCATACTCACCGACAGCTATGAAACGGGCAATGAGCCGGAAAAGGCGATCGACGGAGACCCGGGGACCATCTGGCACACGGCATATGACAATCCGGGAAATTTCGCGGTAACCAACAAGTTGGCTGAATCCGATTACCCGCATGAGATCCAGATTGAACTAGGCGCTGAAACCACCTTCAAGGGCTTCATTTATCGTCCCCGCACTGATGGCCGGAATGGCTGGATATCGGAATACATCTTCTATGTGAGTGCCGACGGGAAAAACTGGGGAGAGCCGGTGGTACAGGGCCGTTGGGCAGCATCGGATACTCCGAAGGAGGTACTATTCGCGGCTCCGGTCACCTCCCGTTTCATCAGGCTTATTGCCCTCAAAGGCTTCAGCGGACAGAAATGGGCGAGCATGGCGGAGCTAGAATTGGTGGTTAAAGAATTGCAACTTCCCTTGATATGAAACCTGCTCAGTTGACTCCCCCTCTCCCGCGAACAGCGGTGAGGACGATCAGTGGAAAGAGACGGGAAAGTAAAAGACCTTAGGTTGACGACTATGGTCCCGCCATCCGCCCATCCTTTTACCACCGCACAAACCTGAATTGCCTCAGGGTGGTGTCATTCGCCACAGCCTCACGGGTCAAATAATCCAGGTTCAGGTTGACCACCCGGTTCGTACCAATGGTGCCGCCATAAATGAAGAATTCGGGAATCTGCGGGGAATAGGGCAATGTATAGTCATTGTTGAATGAGCTGAATTCGGAGTTGTCAAATAAGGGAAAGCTGCCGAAAGCAGTCCAGATTTCGATATGAGTTTTTCCCAGTTTGCGATACTGAATTCCGGGGTCGTACTTCAATTGCTGGAGCAATCCCAACCGCAGAAAGTCGTAGGTGATGGTGGTGCGTCCGGATTTCATTCTTCTCTCCAGGACGATCGTATCGGTTCTAGTTCCTTCATCCGTTTCGGCGATCACTTCGAATTGAAATTTGACCTCATTGATTGCCCCGCCGCTAAAATCAATCACCAACGCCTTGACTGGCTGAATACTGATCTCCATGCCGTCGCGACCGGGAAAATTGATTGTCGGCTTACGTTGCAGGAACCGCTCCAGTTTTAGTGTCCGATATCCGGGAATCTGAATGTTAATATTGGCCCGGTTATACTCGGTTAAATCCTTTCGGAGCACATAAACTGGACAATCGGGATTGGCGAAAATCCCCGGGTGCTTGTCATGAATCCATTCGAGGGGCGGTGACACCCGAAGGGTATCCAGTCTGGAAAAACCACCCTGTTCTTTGTATCGGATCAACTCAATATCAACCTGAACATCCCTGAAATAGATGGAATCGGGATTTTTAGCAGTGACCATCGTACCCCCATTGTCGCCCGACCAGGTTCTGGTGACGTACACATAATTGACCGTATCATACTTGTTGAGGATACTGTAGATCACCGGTATCGGCTTGCGTTCGATACACAGGTCAATGTCTTCCTCACAACCAGTCATAAGTGCAAAAAAAACGGAAATAAGAAGAATGGCAGAAATAGTTCTCATTTGTCAGAGACTGCTCGTAAACGGGGGATAGTCAAAGTTAGGAAAAACTTCCGTTCCCGATTGACCCGAAAACCACGCGAATTGTTTGTACATTAATTGCCAAAATGAAAGAATGATGGAAAGTAAACGGGTAACCGATTTTATATTTTGCAAA
Organism: Bacteroidetes bacterium GWF2_49_14; assembly: GCA_001769295.1. Taxonomy (GTDB): domain Bacteria; phylum Bacteroidota; class Bacteroidia; order Bacteroidales; family UBA12481; genus UBA12481. The sequence continues at coordinate 14,787 of MEOR01000120.1, forward strand.
TACTGTCGCTTATGAGAAAGTCATTGTATTTCATACTCTTGTCAGGCATGGTTGCATGGGTATCATGCGAGGTTAATTCCGGAACCACCATGCAGGCCGTCCGGGATCCGGAGAGCGGGCAGGTCATTTTGTCCGATAAAGCCAAGCCGGTTCTTCAGTACAACTACCAGACCGTTGCGGAAAGGGATGCGATGGATACGTTGCCGGCCAACAAATATATCGTTACGGCGACGGACACTTTTATGGCGAATCCAAGCATTTATGCGGTTCCGCGGAGCAACTACATCCATCCGGTCTATGGCTTGGAGGGTGAGATGCTCACCCGCGACTGGTCGAGGGACCATCCCCATCACCGGGGTATCTACTGGGCCTGGCCTGAGGTGGAATTCGGCAGCAAGCGCGGCGATCTTCATGCCTTGCAGATCGTTTTTGCCCGGCCCACCGGTGCTATCGAGCTAACCGATGGAAAAGAATATTCCCAGGTTGAAGCCGAAAACCTCTGGATGTGGGGCGACACCACCCCCATTGTACGCGAGGTTGCCCTCATCCGGGCTTACCGGGCCACCAGCCGGGGAAGGATCATTGACCTGGTCTTCCGGTTTGTTGCCCTGAAGGACAGCGTAACAATCGCCCGTCGTGAAACTTCCTTATACGGCGGGTTGAGTATTCGTATGCAAACACCCCAGGAACAGGAAATTTCCACTTTTACCGATACTTCAGATGTCGCAACCCGGCGGGCCTGGTCCGACCTGAGCGGTCTCTTTGCCCGGGCCGAAACTAAATCAGGCATGACGGTTTTGCAGTACAGGAACAATCCCGATTATCCCGATGCCTGGATACAATATCCTGAGCTATCCTGGTGCCAGCCTGCTTTTCCAGCTACCGGAACGCGTTACAAACTGGCTCCCGGTGAGCCGCTGGTGCTCCGATACAGGCTGTTCATCCATTCCGGCGCCAAACCCGATCAGAAGGTAGTATCGAAGTTGTGGGATGAATTTAATTCCGGGTCGGCGCAGCTGCCGCAGTTTACATTAAAACCGTGACGCGGAACATACCCACCCCAATCCCTCCCTCGACCAGGGAGGGGTTCGCTCCGAAGTCACGCCGATGCTCATTCCCCCTCCCTGGTCGAGGGAGGGGGCCAGGGGGTGGGTACCCAGTGACCATTGACCAGTAACCAGCAACCAGTAACCAGTAACAAGAAACTTATCATGAAACCAAAACTCTCCCCCCCCGCTTACTCCCGCCGCCGCTTCATCAAAACTACGGGCACCGCGGCCATTGCTGCTCCCATCATCATGAAAACCTCCTTTCTCGGGGCGAATGAAGTGGCCCCCAGCGACAAGATCAATCTCGGCATCATCGGATGTGGAGGCATGGGCATGGCAAATCTGAATGCTTGCCTGGCCAATCCAAATGTTGTGGTAACCGCCGCCTGCGATGTCTGGAAAGACCGCCTGGATCCGGTTGTTGAACGGTTCAAGACTACCTGCACGGGTTACACCGATTTCAGGGAGATGCTTCGCAAGAAAGACCTGGATGCCGTGATCATTTCAACCCCGGCGCACTGGCATGCGATCATGGCCATTGCCGCCTGCGAGGCGGGAAAGGACATTTACCTGCAAAAACCGATGACCATGCACCTGGGGGAAAGCCTGGCGGTTCGCAATGCCGTGAGAAAGCACAAGATCATCTGCCAGGTGGGCACCCAGATTCATGCCAGCGAGAACTACCGGCGCGTGGTTGAGCTGGTTCGCTCGGGAAACCTGGGGGCCATTGGTACGGTGCGTACCTTTTTTGTGATGAATGAAGCTCCGAACGGCATCGGCCTGGGTAATAATACCACCGTTGCGCCCAAGGGAATGGACTGGGACATGTGGGTAGGCCCGGCACGGATGCAGCCCTTCAACCCTCAGGTGGTCAGGGATGCTTTCTACCACTGTTTCTGGATGGATTTCAGCGGCGGCTGGACACCCGGCATGGCTCCCCATATCATCGATCTGCCCATCTGGGCGCTGGACCTGGGCTATCCGACTGAGGTCAGTGCCACTGGCGGACGGTTGATCATCCGGGATGACGGCGATGCGTATGATAACCATGAGGTGATCATGCGATATCCGAACCTGACCATGACCTGGATGCAGTCCTCCACCAACAGTTATGGCTTCGATTTTTTGCGCGGACAGGAAAGCAGGCGCAGGCTGGGTATCTATTTTCATGGAGTCAACGGCACTCTTCAGACCGACTATGACAACCACCTGATCTTACCGGAAGGGGACAGGATGAAAGGAATGGTGACGCCTCCTGTCTCGATCGTTCCGTCGCCGGGTCATGAACTGGAATGGCTCGAATGTATCAAATCGCGCAAGCAGCCATCCTGCAATGCGGATTACCATGTAAAAATCGATGTGCCGATGGCGCTCAGCACCTTATCCTTAAAACTGGGCCGGTCGCTCCGGTTTGATCCCTTAAGGGAGGCCATCATCGGCGACAATGAAGCCTCGGAACTGGCAATTCCGGAATACCGCGCACCCTGGAAATTCGCGAAGGAATACCTGTAAACTATCATGGAAAGACGAGGATTTATCAGAAATGCCGCGCTGGTCGGCACAGCAGCCCTGATACCGGGCTCGCCGCTGCTGGAAGCACAGGGCCCATCGGACTTCAGTAAACCTCTTGATCTGCATCTAATTCCGATTTCCAGAGTCGATAAGCCACTTGCCATTGCCATGTGGGATTTCAGCTGGATCCTGCGGCACCATAAGTATGGCGAGTTTTACGACTGGGACCGGGCGCTGGAGGGCCTGGCCGAACGGGGGTACAATGCCATCCGGATGGACGCGATGCCACAGTTTGTGGCTTCCACTCCGGAGGGTAAAATCCTTGAGGAATACCGGTCGCCAAAGAAAGACTGGGTTCCGGCATTATGGGGAAACGATTTCGCCATGGATTTCAGGCCTCGTGAGGCTCTGCTTGAATTCTTGCCCAAATGCAGAAAGTATGGCATCCGGGTGGGACTGGCTTCGTGGTTCCTGCCTCACGGAACCGATATCGGGATTATAAATGAAGAGGGCGGACTGCTCCGTGCCTGGTCGGAAACCCTGGATTTCCTGCATTCGCATAACCTGCTGGATGACAATATTGTATATGTCGACCTATTGAATGAATATCCCGATTGCAACGGGTATGAATGGATCAAGAAGGAGATGGGACTCCGGACGGATTCAAAAAAGTTTACCAATGATTTTGGGAATGGCCTGATTGCCAGTCTTAAAAAGAAATATCCGAACCTCGATTACCATACCTCCTTCCACACCTGGAGCGGATTGGAGACCCTGGAGCTGACCAACTATTCCGCACTGGATTTCCACGTATGGTTTCATCATAATTCCATCATCGGTGGACATATTGGAAAAGCCGCCAACACAGCCATTGACAGGGATATCCGGGTTGATTATGCCAGTCTGATGTCCTGCTGGAAAGAAAACAAGACCCAGCTAGTTCAGTGGATCGACGGGATGATCACCTCCATTGCCAAAAAGGCGGCTGATTATGGGATTGTATGCGGAAACACGGAGGGCTGGGGCCCCATCGGGTGGTACGATCATCCCGATCTGCCCTGGGACTGGGTCAGGGAATCGGCTGAAATCTGTGTCGCTCTTGCAAAACAGCATTCGCAGTATAAATTCATCTGCAGCTCCAACTTTACTCACCCGCAGTTCAAGGGATTATGGGAAGATGTTAAATGGCACCGGAAAATCACCGGGATCATAAAGAGCTGAATGGATTGATGCTGACGTTGGTATGCAGGATCAAATAATCAAAACGATAACCAGATGGAAATCTCTACGACGTGCCCTGGCCTAATGCCTGTAGAGACGCATATATGCGTCTCTACGACGTTCATTGGCCTAATTTCTGCAATACGCAGGCGTTCGCACCTATCTGTATTGATATTTCTCCTGTTTTCCTTGTCAACCCTGTCCCTCTTCGCCCAGAACAAGGATGAACCCGTGATCATCGTTAAATGGCCCGAAACCCCATTGCGGACATTCCCCAAATCCCTCGAATGCATCCCCCAACCGGTATACCGGCATCGGGAGGATGGAAAGCCGGGACGGGAAATCCTGGTCAACTTCGTCGTGGAAAGGCTGCGAGGGCCTGCCCGGGTGGAGGTAAAAACCGGTCAGGTGGAGGAGTCGGAATACCTTTCGGCCCCCGATAGCGGCTTTTCTTCCTGCACGGTAATCTTGCCACCCGGGGTGGGGGTGAGGGAGGAAGCCGTGGTCACCGTTTCCATGATTCTGGGGAAGAACAGGATCAGTCAGACTTTTACCGTGCAGCCTCTGCGCCAGTGGAACGTGTACCTCTACAACCATTCCCACGTGGATATCGGGTACACCAACACACACAAGAATGTGGAGATTCTGCATAAAACCAATATTCTGGAGGGGATCAAGCTTGCGGAGGCAACACGCGATTATCCCGAGGGTGCTCGTTACCGCTGGAATCCGGAGGTTACCTGGCCGCTGGAACGGCTTTGGGAAACGATGCCCGAACAGCGTGAGGCCATACTGGATGCTATCCGGAAGAATTACCTCACCGTGGATGCAGGGTATGTGAATATCAATACAAGCGTTTGTTCCGACGAGGAGCTGTTCCATGTGTTCCGCTTCAGTCGCGAGATGCAGGCACTCACCGGTCAGCCCATGACCACCTTCCAGCAGCTGGATATTCCGGGGATGAGCTGGGGCCTGATCCCGGTAATGGTAAACCAGGGGGTTAAGTATATCATGTCGTGGCCCAACTATGAGCGGGCGGGAAATGCGCATAAAGAGATGGATGGCAAGCCATTCTGGTGGGTGGGGCCCGACGGGAAGTCGAAGGTGCTGTTTTTTCAGCCCGGTCCCTATGCCAACAGCGGCAGCATGACCAAGGGCGGCACCACCGGCCGGCCATGGTTCGGGCAAAGGGATCCCGACAAGGTCCCCGCCGTAATTAAGACCGGCAGCGCGGATGTGAATTTCACCGGCAAACTCGCTGCCATGGAGAAGGATGGCTACCCCTACGACTTCGCCGTACTCTCCTGGACCCTCTGGGATAATTGTCCGCTCGATGCCGATATCCCCGATGCCGTGAGAGCCTGGAACGAGCGTTATGCCTATCCGCATATCATCATATCATCAGGCCATGAAATCATGTCGATGATCGAGCAGAAATATGGCGCTCAGCTGCCGGTTGTTACCGGCGATTATACCGAATACTGGACCGACGGGCTGGGTACCGCGGCCGGCCTTACGGCGATGAACCGGAATGCCAAGGAGCGCCTCACCCAGGCTGAGACGATGTGGACGATGCTACATCCCGGAAAGCCTTCGCCCCGCGGGGAGTTGGATGAGGCCTGGCGATACATCGCCCTGGGATCGGAGCACACCTGGTGTGCCGAAAATCCCTCGGAGCCCTACTTTCAGGATGCCATCTGGAAAGTGAAACAGAGCTATTTCCATGAGGCGAACAGCCGCACCCAGACCCTTCTTGAGGAATCCCTGGCGCCGGTTACCGACAAGTCGAACGGCGCACTGGGTCCCGTGGAGGGCCCGTCGGCCGGCGGGATCGCGGTGTTCAACACCCAGTCGTGGGCCCACGGCGGGCTGGTTACCCTTTCACCTTCCGAGAGCCTCCGCGGCGACCGGGTTTTTGATGAGCTAGGTAAAGAAGTGCCAGCTCAGCGATTGTCAACCGGCGAGCTGGTATTCCTCTCTTCCGATGTCCCGGCTTTCGGATCGCGCCACTACCGGGTGGAGGCCGGAAAAAGCAATACCAGCGGGGGATGCAGTATTTCAAATCTGACTCTGGAAAACTCAAAAATCAGGGTAAAACTCGATCCAAAAACAGGCAACATCATACAACTGACAACCCTTTACAACGGCAGAAACTTTGCTAAATCAGGAGATGGCGGAGGACTGAACTTCTTCCGCTGGATGCCCGGAGACAGCGATAATGCACAGTCCGATTCGGTTATCTCGATATCGGTTTCTGAATCCGGACCAGTGGTCGCAGAACTCCGGATTGTATCCAAAGCCACTGGATGCCGCATAGTTAGCCGGTCGGTACGCATCATCCGTGACCAGCCCTGGGTGGAGACGAGCAACGTGGTGGACAAATTTCCACTGCTGGCAAAGGACGGAATACATATCGGGTTTGATTTTGATATTCCTGATGGAAAAACCCGTGTGGATATTCCGTGGGGAGTGATGGAGGTGGAGAAGGACCAGTGGCCGCAGGGTAACCGCAACTGGCTGGCCGTGCAGCGATGGCTCGATGTATCCAACGAGAAAGAGGGTGTCACCTGGTGCTCGCTGGATGCCGCTCTTTTTGAATCCGGGGAGATGACAGCCAACCTCACCGGATCATGGGGGAAGGTGCGCAAGCCCTGGCTCGACCATATCGTGCCCGGTACATCGGTTTATTCCTGGGTGATGAACAACCATTGGCACACCAATTTCCCGCTCACGCAGGACGGGCCGGTTACCTTCCGCTACCGGCTGCTGCCCCATGGCGCCTTCGATGCCGCCGCGGCTAACCGCTTCGGACTCGAGCAATCGCAGCCCCTGGTGCATGTCACGGCCAATATTGACCCGAAAATCAAGCCTTTACTTACCCTCGACAATGACAGGGTTGTAGTAACCATCCTGAAGCCATCGGCCGAAGGGAAAGGAACCCTTGTACGGCTGCGGTCGCTGTCGGACAAACCGGAAACCGTGAACCTCCGCTGGGATGATACCAGCCGTCCGGATGAAAAAATTATGTTGGACCCATGGGGGATGGCGACGGTGACGGTAAAATAATTATAAATATGTTTTATATTTGTAATTCATACGTATGAATTATGAAACCTGTGAATTACACAAGCACCCTTCCATCGGATGTGATGGAGAAGCTTGATTTTTATGCCACCCGGTTTAAGGTTCCCAAGAACCGGATCATTGAAAAGTCGTTGAAGGC
>MEOR01000121.1 GCA_001769295.1 Bacteroidetes bacterium GWF2_49_14
CGCTTGAAAAAGTTATCAGGTAAAAACCGGGGCTTAAAGGCTGCATCAGAAGGTTGGTGCGATGCGGATTAAGGTCTCCGTCGTCCTCGATGGCCAGTTTTCCGCTGCGGAGAGGCTTAAGTGCCGCCAGCCGGTTTAACCGAACATCGGCTTCCATTTCCTGCCATTCAGAATAGTAATTGAGGGCACCGATCCGGTAGATACGGAAATACACCTGACCCAGATTCCTGTATTCAATACTAACAGGAAACCAATTTCCAGGTACCTGCACCGCTTCGGTTTGCGCAGACAATTCAGGCGCCATCAGGCTGCTAAGCATGTTACTGCAATTCTTCCCTGCCCTTGTTTCTTCCCATATACCCCCCTTCTCCAGGCAATCTTTCGCCTTTCGCCTTTCGCCTTTGTACTTTGCAGTGTCAGAATCATTAATACCATACCGACCTGCCATCTCCAGGTGATACTCCGCCAATCGTTCATAAATATCAGCAGCCTGTGGTTTTCCTGAATAACCGGCAGCAATCCTTTCCAATGCGTTAAGGTAGAGGCTGTCCCGGCCGTGATGGCAGGACTCATTATGTAAGTATTGCAACCGTTCAAGATCAGCCCTCAGGCTTTTCCCTGATATTTCGAGCCAGTCTCCGAACCAGCGTAATGCCTGGTACCAGGGATCGCTGCTGTTCAGCTCCTGCTCGGGAATAGCCTTAAGATAACGGTCACTATCAAGAAAAAGCTCTTCACTGCACATCACAGCCGGGCGCAGGGCCATAACCGGGTATTCGCCGGCCGATTGGATGAAATTCAGAGCCCGTCGAATTAATACATCGTAAAGAGTCGGGGAATTCACGGTATCCGCCAGACTGCCGGTCCAAATCCCTTTTAAGGTCGAGGTCCTTATCTGAGATAATTTCTCTGGCTTGCTTAATGACTTGCGGTAACATTCCAGTATGTTCCTATAAAAGTCCTGTGGCCCCCACTTACCTATCTCTAAGTCTCTTGGTCTCTTAGTCTCTAAGTCTCCAAGTCTCTTGACTTCTATGTCTTCATCACTTCTCTGAAAAATCTTCCATCGGTTAGCTGAAAAGTAGCGCTGATAAAGTTCAGCAAGAAGGCTGGATTTCAGAGCAGCCGGCACCAGGCGATCATCGGGGGCTTCTCGCTTTAAAAGGGCAATGGCCTTCTCCTGCCCATCCTCCTCAAGTTCCTGAGTATACTTTAACCGGTATATCAGTGCCCGGATTTCATTCTCCTGATCGGCCTGCATTCTTGACTGCTGGTAGACTTTTTCTGCCATTACCAGGGCTGAACGGTATAGTCCCTGGTTTTCCAGCGAGTCTATCCTCATCCAGGCCTTCTCAAAATCGTCTGTTGCGGTGTTATGGGTGGTTGCTTTGACCACGATCCCGGCTAATAAAACAGCTAAAATAATGTATATCAGTTTCTTCATGGTTCAACTCCTCTTACCTCGTGTGCAATGATCTTTCCAAAGTTAATCATCCGGAGGGAAACAGGGGTTTGACCGATTCTGTTAACTTTGCATGAAACCAAAAACGATCTATGTTACGATCCATGACAGGCTTTGGGAAAGCCACCCGTGAACTGGAAAATAAAACCGTCAATGTGGAGGTTAAGTGCCTGAATAGCAAGCAGGCCGACATTTTTTTAAAGTTGCCGGCCCTCTACCGGGAAGGGGAAAACGAGGTGCGAAATGAGGTGTCGAGAAGCCTTCAGCGTGGAAAAATTGAAGTTGCTGTTTGGATAGAATCTACTGGAATTGAAAGAAATGTAACCCTTAACGAGGGAATTATTCTGGATTACCTCGATCAGGTAAAGAGTCTGGGACAAAAACTTGACCTCCCGGGAAACGATGTTCTTCTCCCGCTTGTCATGAGGCTGCCGGATGTAGTTAAAGTGGAAAAGCAGGACTTTAAGGAAGAGGAATGGAAACAGATCTTCGAAACGATCCGGCAATGTGTTACTCAGGTTGAACAGTTCCGGATTCAGGAGGGAAATTCAATAGAATCCGATTTCCGTTTGAGGATCAGCAACATCCTTGAAGGAATAAGCAAGGTTAGAAGCATTGAAAAAAATCGGATTGAACGGATCCGGGAAAAAATGAACCAGGCCCTTGCGGATATAACTGAAAGAGTTAAATTAGACCAAAACCGTTTCGAACAAGAGCTTATTTATTACATTGAAAAACTGGATATTAACGAAGAGATGGTTCGTTTGAAAAACCATTGTGACTATTTCATCGAGACCCTGGAGACGGAAGAGTCTCCTGGACGAAAGCTTGGGTTCATCTCCCAGGAAATTGGCCGCGAGATCAACACCATCGGATCCAAGGCCAATGACTCAGACATTCAGAGAATTGTGGTTGGCATGAAAGATGAGCTGGAAAAGATTAAGGAACAAAGTATGAATGTTTTATGAAAGAAAAACTGATCATTCTATCTGCTCCCTCCGGAGCCGGAAAAACCACTATCGCCAGGCACCTGCTGGATGCTGGACTGGGACTTGAATTCTCGATATCAGCTTGTACCCGTGAAATGCGACCCGGCGAAAAACACGGCAAAGATTACTATTTTGTTTCGGCCTACGAATTCAAGCTAAGAGTTGAAGACGATGAGTTCGTTGAGTGGGAAGAAGTCTATCCGGGCCACAAGTACGGCACCTTAAAGATGGAAATCGACCGGATTCATGAAAAAGGGAACACCGTGCTTTTTGATGTCGATGTTAAAGGCGGCCTCACCTTGAAGAAGATATTCGGTCAACAGGCTCTGGCAATATTTATAAAGCCGCCTTCCATTGAATCATTGAGGGAACGCCTTGAAAACCGCGCAACTGACACTCCGGAAAAAATCAGCCTGAGGACAGCCAAAGCAGAAGCGGAAATGACTTTCGAAGCGGAATTCGATGCTGTTGTGATAAATGATGATCTGAAGTCAGCTGTAAATGAAACGCTCCGGTTGGTCAAGAACTTTCTGACCCTGAATGGCTAAGGAAAAACAGATCGGACTTTTTTTCGGATCCTTTAACCCGATCCATAACGGTCATCTGATGATCGCCAACTGGATGGTGGAATACACATTCCTTGATCAGGTCTGGTTTGTGGTCAGTCCGCTGAACCCTTTCAAAAAGAGGCAAAACCTTCTCGCCGATTATCACCGGATTGAGCTTGTCAACATAGCTATCAACGATTATCCTAAATTCAAGGCCTCAAATATCGAGACCAAACTCCCTCAACCGTCCTATACGATCGACAGTCTGGCTTATATCACCGAGCAATATCCGGATTATCATTTTACCCTCATCATGGGGTCCGACCAGTTGCCTGAGTTTCACCGCTGGAAGAATGCAGATCAAATCCTGGCCAATTACCGTATTCTGGTTTATCCGAGGATGGGAGATCGTGACTCGGGACCCGTGACGCGGGACGAATTACTAAACCATCCCTCCATCGAGCCGGTAAACGCCCCCATCATGGAAATCTCATCGAGCTTCATCCGGAATTCTATCAAAGAGGGGAAAGATGTGCGGTTCTATGTACCCACAGGAGTATGGGAATATATGGTGAATATGCATTTTTATGAGTGATACCGGTATGACCATGCTCCAAACCAACTGGCAACTGGTAACCGGCACCCGGCAACCGGCAACTATCCTTTAAACCGATTAAACCTCACCCCCTTAACCAGCCAATCCGGCAGGTTCTTCCGGGGATCCCGCTTTCTCATGTTAATATAAATACCGAGTTTTTTCAGGATGGCGACACGGTGAGTCTCAACAAATTCAATCAGGGTGCCATCGGGATCCTCAATGTAGCTGAAGTGCCCGGCAGCTTCGCCCATATCGAAGGATCCGCCCTCTTTTTTCGCACTGTCAACGGTAAACGGGAAGCCTTTGTCTTCGCATTCCTGCTTGAGGTGATTCATACCCTGAATGTCGAAGCAGATATGAATGAATCCAAGGTCACCCCACAGGCGGTTCTTGAAAATAAACTCCGGCTGGCGGTCCAGTACCTGGATCAACTCAATCTTGCTGTCACCAAAAAGCCGGCTGAACCCGCCCGACCGTTTCTGGCTGTGACTAAGCAAAACCCGATGAAATTTGCAGGATCCGCCTGGAATCGCATAAAGATCACCAAACTCGCCGGTAACATCATATTCAATCTTGTCATATCCCAGAATGCCGGTGTAAAGCTTGCAGGCACGTTCTATGTTGGATACCCCGATGATCGCGCCGTAGGTTCCCCCTCCATGCTTCTTATCGTCATGAAACCAGGAGTTTCCTTCAACCACTTCGAAAATGTTATTGAATGGGTCTTTAACGAAAAAATGTTCTTTTCCGTCCGGAGTCAGGGAAACATCGCCGAGAATATTGGCCCCCTGCTCCCTTAATTCCTGATAACTGTTCCTTACATTTTTGGATTTTACCTTTGCTGCAAATATGCCCAGGTCGCCGGCCTGTACCGCAAAAGCAGGCGCTTCAGGAACCCGGCCTTTATACTGCCAGATCTCAAATCCTCCGCCGCCCTGAATGTTTACAGCCAGTGCAGCATGTCGCTTCCGCGGTTGGCCACCCGTATAGGGAAGCATTAGTTCTGCCACCGCATCGTCCTCAAAAACACGCACATCCATTCCAAAATGACTTCCATACCATCTCCAGGCTACCTTTAAGTTTTCAACACCTATCCCGATCTGCTGGATACCTGTAATCCTCTTTTCACTCATTTTGTTCGATTTTTGCGCGACAAATATACGAACTAACCGTACCATTCAGCTAGTAATTACTATTTTCGTTATTAAACACTGAACCGATGAAATCCCTGAATAACAAGATCGTCTGGATAACCGGCGCCTCCTCCGGTATTGGTGAGGCATTGGCCTTAAAATGTGCGCATGAGGGCGCTAAACTGGTCCTGACCGCCCGTCGCGAGGATGAACTTGTCCGTGTAGCAGGTCGTACCGGATTATCAGAAGACTCTATCCTGATCCTTCCGGCCGACCTTTCTGACCTCAGCAGGATTCCCGGTCTCGTTGAAAAGGTCAATAGCCGGTTTGGCCGTGTGGATGTTCTCTTCAGCAACGCCGGCATCAGCAGCCGGGCTCTGGCTCTCGATTCTACTGTTGAGATTGATAAAAAGGTTATGGATATCGATTATTTCAGTGTGATCGCCCTGGCCAAGGCAGTGGCACCTGGAATGATCGGGCGGAAGGAGGGGCATATCGTGGTCACTTCCAGCGTAATGGGAAAAATCGGAACACCTCTGCGTTCTGCATACTCAGCAGCCAAACACGCCTTGCATGGCTTCTTCGAATCTTTCCGGGCTGAGATTGCACAAACAGGAGTCAAAATCACGATGCTATGCCCGGGTTATATCCATACACAGGTCTCGGTGAACGCCATAACCCCGACCGGCGGCAAGTTCAACAAGATGAGCAAAAATCAGTTGCATGGTAAAGACCCGATGAAATTTGCAGAAGTCGTGATCCGTGGCATCAAAAAAGATAAACTGGAAATCCACTACGGTGGTAAGGAAATCCTGGGCCCGATCCTCTACCGCCTGTCACCAAAAATTGTTAATGCATACTTACATCAGCAACACGAGAAAAACAGGTTTGCTGATTGAAAAATAGTTGAAATGGTTGAAATGGTTGAAATGGTTTATTCCTTCAACCAATTCAACCACTTCAACCAATTAAACCTTCTTCACAATCTTCTGCCCTTCCTCAATCGCCTTCTTATTCGGCTCCAGCAAATGGCTGTAGCGCTTGGGAATTGACTTCTCAAGTCCTTTGTATACGCTTGCCAGCTCAACGATCGGCTTGATTTTCAGGTAAGCCCCGAGAACCACCATGTTAAAGGTCTTGGTGGATTCCATTTTCGCAGAGGCATCGGCCGCCTGAACCAGAAATACCTGGATATCCTTTCTTTCAGGATGCCGCGTGATCCCATTGTTGTCATACAGCAGGACGCCACCGGGCTTAACGGATTGTTCAAACTTATCCAGTGACTGCTGGTTCAGTAAAATGGCGGTATCGTAAAGATGAAGTATCGGGGAGCTTATCCTTTCATCACTCAGGATAACGGTTACGTTTGCTGTTCCTCCCCTCATTTCCGGTCCGTAGGACGGAAACCAGCTTACTTCCTGATTCTGCATGATACCGGAATACGCCAAAATCTTGCCCATCGAAAGGACTCCCTGGCCCCCGAATCCGGCTATAATGATCTCTTCAGTCATTTTATTTCGGATTAAATTATTGATTGACAATTAGTTTCCCGTCAACCTTAATATCGCCAAGCGGATAATACGGAAACATGTTTTCTTCCATCCATTCATTGGCCGGTACCGGTTCGAGTTTCCACCCGGAGTTGCAGTTCGATACAATTTCAACCAGTGAGAACCCTTTGTTGGCCTTTTGAACCTCAAAGGCTGCCCTTATGGCTTTCTTTGCACGGCGCACATTCCGTGGTGAATGAACCGATTGTCGCGTCACATAATGCACACCCGGCAACTGAGCCAGTAATTCACTCATTTTCAATGGATTACCCATAGAATGAAGATCGCGCCCATACGGACTCGTGGAGGTTTTCATTCCTTCCAGCGTTGTAGGGGCCATCTGTCCTCCGGTCATGCCGTAAATACCATTATTGATAAAAATGACCGTTATGTTTTCTCCGCGGTTGGCTGCATGAATGGTTTCAGCCGTTCCGATGGCAGCAAGGTCACCATCACCCTGGTAGGTATACACAAACTTTTCAGGCCAGCACCGCTTGATTCCGGTTGCTACTGCCGGTGCACGGCCGTGTGCTGCACCAACCATATCAACATTCATGAAATCATAGGCAAGAACGGAACATCCCACCGGTGCAACCCCGATGGTTTCTGACTGGATATCCATCTCTTCGATCACTTCCATCAGAATACGGTGAGCCGTACCATGACCGCAGCCCGGGCAATAGCTCAACGGCTTGTCGGTCATCAGTTTGGTTTTCTGATAAACCAGGTTTTCCGGTTTAATTATATCCTTGATATCCATAATTATTTCTTAATAAAGAGTTTTTCAAAATTTTCAAGAACCTCTTCGGGTGAAGGAATCATTCCGCCCATTCTGCCGTAATGCTCTACCCGGATTCCGCATCCGACACTCAGTTTAACATCCTCGATCATTTGACCGGCACTCTGCTCAACACTGAGAATGCCTTTCAAGCGCGGAGCTATTGCAGCAAGGGGTTTCTTCGGGAATGGCCACAAGGTAATCGGCCTTAGAAGTCCGATTTTGATCCCTTTTTCGCGTCCCAGCTGGATAGCCTTCTGGCAGATCCTTGCGGAGGAACCGTAGGCTACGAAAAGGTAATCGGCATCTTCAGTCTGCAGTTCTTCGTACCGTACCTCTTCAGCCTCCGCTTTCCTGTATTTCTCCTGGAGGTGTTGATTATGCTTCTCCTGCTGGGATGCGTCCAGATCTAAAGAAGTAATGATATTGCGCTCGCGGTCAGGCGTTTTACCGGTTAGAGTCCATGATGGATCAAACACGGTATTCCGCGGTCGCTGCTCGCACAGCTCAACCTTTTCCATCATCTGGCCGATCAGTCCGTCAGACAAAATTAAAATCGGGTTCCGGTACTTGAATGCGAGGTCATATCCGAGGAAAACAAAGTCGAACATCTCCTGTACCGATGCCGGTGCCAGTACGATCAGCCGGTAATCCCCATGGCCGCCACCCTTGACCGACTGAAAATAGTCGGCCTGCGAGGGCTGTATGGTTCCGAGTCCCGGACCGCCGCGAACGACATTCACGACCAGGCAGGGCAATTCGGCTCCGGCACAATAGGAGATTCCTTCCTGCATCAGGCTGATTCCCGGGCTTGATGAGCTGGTCATCACCCGCTTGCCGGTGCTTGCTGCACCATAAACCATATTTATTGATGCAACTTCACTTTCGGCCTGCAAAACCACCATTCCGGTGCGTTTCTCAGGCTGCTCGGCCATCAGATACTCCATCACCTCCGATTGCGGAGTGATCGGGTATCCGAAATACCCGTCGGTACCCGCGCGGATAGCCCCTTCGGCCACCGCTTCGTTACCCTTCATCAAACGTAATTCCTTCATTATCCAGAACTTTTAATATTAATCGGATACTTTGACTTTATACACCGTTATAACTCCATCAGGGCAAACGACCGCGCAGTTGGCGCATCCCACACAGTCTTCCTGTTTCTCCTGATATGCATAGTGATACCCCTTGTGGTTCACATCGTGTGCCATCGCGATCACATCGTTGGGACAAGCAACCCGGCATACCTCACAGCCTTTGCACTTCTCCACATCAACGACGATCGCTCCTTTCATTTTTGCCATGTTATATTTGTTTACGATTTACAATATACAATTAACCTGTTACGATTCACGATTCACGGGCGCACGCCGTGCGCCCCTACGGTCACGCGTCACGTGTCACGCGTCACGATCTTTATAATCCCGGTTAAACTGCTCCAACCTCTCCTCCAGTACCGGGAAAAGGATTGCATGAATTTGCGAAACACATGCCCTGAGTCCCTCGGTACGTGTACTTCCGCATATGGTTAATGAAATTGCGCTGACCCCGTAAAATAATAGGTTTTGCAGCAATTCCGAACCGGTCATCCCAGGATAGGAGACGGTGAAGTAGAAACCATCAGCGATGGGGTCGTCAATATCCCGGTCATATACGACGGTGAATCCATTATTGGTAAATATCTCTTTCAAAGCATGGGCCCGTCGGCCATATTCCTTAACATTCTCAACAAAGTTGAATTCACCGTCATTAGCTGCTTTCATCATGGCAGCCAATCCATATTGAGCCGAATGGCAAACCCCGGAAGACAAGGCATACAGGGCTCCGAAAATCATGGAATGGCCAAAACGGTCACTGGTATAATAGCGTTTCAAATCAGGGTACGTCCTGTTGAATAGCAACTCACTGATTATCATACATCCTACCCTTTCACCCGCAAAAGAGAAAGCCTTGGAACTGGAGATCAGCAACAGCCAATGGTCGCAATATCTGGCGACGGTGGGTTGATAGGGAGGTTGTCCGGGCTGTGAGTAATCCTTGCGAAAATCCATTCCGAAATAGGCAAGATCCTCAATAACAATAACATCGTATTTTTTTGCCAGGGTCCCGATGGTTTTCAGTTCATCCTCGGTAAAACAGATCCAGGAGGGGTTGTTCGGATTTGAATAGAGAAGTGTCGAAATCTTCCCGGTGGATAAATAGGAGTCCAGTTTTGGCCCCAGTTTCTCCCCCCGGTAATCATAAACGTCAAATGATTCAAAATCATGTCCGAGTACACGGCATTGCTGCTTCTGCACCGGAAAACCGGGATCGATGAATAACGTTCCCAGCTTGGTCCGGTCCGACCGGTTGGCTACCATGAATGCAGCCATGGCACCCTGCATGGATCCCACCGTTGGAATACAGCACTCTTTAGGAATTTCCAGGTCGAGAAATAACTTAACAAAACGCTGGGCTTCACGCTTAAGTTCAGGAACCCCTTCGATATCAGGATATTTAGAGGCTACCCCCCTGTGCAAAGCAGCTATTTCGGCTTCAATCCCTATTTCTGGCGGTTCCAGCCCGGGCACACCCATTTCCATCCGGATGAATTTCTCACCGGATTCCTGTTCAATCTTGTTTACCAGCCTGACAATTTCGCGAATTGAAGCATGGCCGAGGTCGGGAAGCCTTGAGAGGGCGATCTGTTCCCTGACGATTTTGCTGTCAATAGGTGTGATTGGTACCATCGGGCAAGATAGAATTATTTTATTTACTCCAAAATGAAAATTATCAAATTCCTTCCAAATGATCAATTGTTTCTCCTGAAATCAGCCGATAACCGCGTAATACATTGGCAGTCAGACAAGAATGTACCGGAATTATTCCGATAAGCATCCCGGGGCTGAGTCTCCGCAGTACTCTGTCGGGCGCCTCCAGTATCCCATGTTCCTGCGACAATGAAACAATAAAACTGTTCTCTTCCGGCTCTCCCCAACCCGTACCATACCACTCCACCATCTGGCCATAAATAGTCTTGCCCTCGATCGAAATCCGGTCTTTGGACAAGTGGACTGCACCCCCGTAAATAACAGCCTGGTGGCGACCGGGGTGAACCGCTACAACCGGACATACAACAATTCCCGCAACCTGGTGGAAAGTACAGGAGCCGATATTCATTTGCATCAGGTCGTAGAAAACAAAGTTGCCGGGACGAATCTCATCCATACCGGTTAGTTTGTCCATGAGGCTGCAGGATGGAGTATCACCCACAGAAACCAGGCAGGCCTGGTCCTCACCCAGAAAAGACTTTACCTGAAGCATCGCATCCATGGATTTCCCGGCGATTTCGGTCACAGCTGCTTTACCGAAGACAGAATAGGTATTCCCGGCATGCGTCAGGATTCCCCGAAAGGTGGTTAGGCGGCCGTCGTCTGCCGCCGCCCTGATGCTTACTATATCTTCTTTATCAGAGGGTTCCAGCCCGGTTCGGTGATAGCCACTGTCAATTTTGATATAGATATCAACCGGCGAGGCAAGCCTGAGTTTAAGTTCATTCAGGGTCGCCAAATCCTCCACTACCAATCCCAGCCGGATCTGTGAAGCCAGCTCGTTGATCAGCCCAACCTCGGGCCGGTTCACCGGAAACGCGACCGTGATATCGTCCCAACCGTCCTCCGCAAAATATCGGGCCATAGTAAGGGATGAAACCGTGATCCGGGCAACTCCTTCATTCCGGAACCATCTGCCGATTACCCTCGACTGATGGGTCTTGAAATGGGGTCGGAAAATAATTCCGGATTCTTTGGCTTTGACGGCCATCATCCGGATGTTATCCTTCACTTTCGCAGGATCAAGAATAAAGGCAGGCCGGAGAATATTCATATGATTAAACAAAAAACGGCAACCTGAGTCACCGTTTTTCTTTGCAAAGTTTCAGAATTCGGTCTTTAGGATTTCCACCCAGCGGGAGATTCTTTCCGGGGTTTTTTCCGGCTCATTATCCTCATCAATGGGCAGTCCTAGGAATTTCTTGTCCTTGTAGGCCTGGGAATCATCGAAAGTATACCCATCCGATTCCACCTGGCCAACCAGCCTGGCGCCTGCAGCTGTCAGCTGCCCGGCGATAACTCCGAGATCATCGACAAATTTGAACGAATAGCTGACCTGGTCACCAAGGCCAAAAACCGCACAGGTTTTGCCGGTCAGATCCATTTTATACAATCGGGTCAGGAAAATATCCCAATCATTTTTCGTACTGGTGTCCGACCATGTATGCGTGCCGACGGTCGGTCCCCCGAATATGATCTTACTGAAAGGGGCAAGATCATTTTCATACGCATTTTTAACAGGGATCAGTACAACCTGATCCTCTCCGAAAGCCTTTGCCAGCATTCTGGCCACCTTTTCGGTGCTGCCTCCCTGCGGGCCATAAAGAATGGCGATTTTATCCATGTTGATAGTGTTGATATGAGCAAATATAGAAATTCTTACATTTTTTCAATCCTGATCCTGGCATCAACGGCAACTACGCGGTCGGAAAGCCCCATTACCGGGTTCAGATCCATTTCGGCAATTTCGGGTACGGCAGTAACCAGATTGGAGACCGCCCGGATCAGTTGAATCCATTTGGCAATGTCAATGCCTGCCTGACCTCTGACGCCTTCGAGAAGCTTTTTCCCTTTCAGGTTGCCGATCATGTCCCTGACCTCTTCCTCACCGAGGGGAGCCAGTCCCGACTGCACATCCTTCAAAACTTCGATAAAGATACCTCCGAGGCCAATCATCACAACATGCCCGAAGGATCCTTCCCGGGATGCTCCCACAAACAGTTCGCGCCCCCGCAGCATAGGCTGGATAAGCACACCGGTTGCTTCCGGGATTCCCATCAGGGTATCAAAAGCATCCTCCACTTCCTCGTAGTTTGAAAGATTCAGCAGCACACCGCCAACATCCGTTTTATGGATGGGTCCAACTACCTTCATGACAACAGGGAATCCGAATGAAAGTGCAGTGCTGACAGCCTCTTCAAACGAGGTAACCACCTTTTCCGGAATCCTTGATATACCGGCGGTATCGAGAAGCTGCTGAACCTGTTCCGGGGCAAGATACCCCTCCGGAAATTCTTGAAAAAGCTTTCTTAGTTTTTCCGTCACGGAATCATCGAAGTCGTGTGCATTATCGGGATAAATTCTTGATTTTCTTTCTTTTACGAGTGCTTCAGCAAAAACAACCTCATCGGGAAAATTGATGCGCCCTTTTGCCAGGAAGGAATTAATTTCTTCGCGGGCATTAATAACAGAAGGCAGAATCGGATAGATCGGCTTTTTGCAGCTCTTCATCTTCTCGTCGATCAGTGAATAGATTGACTCAACCGATGAGAGCCCCGGACTCCCGAAAATGATGCACATCCCGTCGATAAAGTCCAGTTCTTTATCCACGCATTCAATGGCGGCCTCCATCTGCTCAACTCCACCTGTTGCCAGCACATCTATCGGATTGGCTGCGGAGGATCCCGGGTGCATTTTCTTCAGCAGGGACTCAGCTGCCGGGCCCTTGATCGGAGGCACTTGAAGTCCCCCCCCGGAAAGGCTGTCGGTCAGCATAACTGCCGGTCCGCCGGCATGGGTGATAATTGCGATCCGGTCGCCTTCCAGTTTCTTGTGCATGAACAGCGCCCCCATGGTTGCCAGCTCGCTCCGGCTGAAGCACCTGACAATTCCTGCTTTGCGGAACA
>MEOR01000122.1 GCA_001769295.1 Bacteroidetes bacterium GWF2_49_14
GAGGGTCCCTGGTTCAAGCCCAGGTGGGCCCACTTCTAAATCAATACGTTAGCCACCCAAAAGGTGGCTTTTCTTTTTTGGTTGCATACAATTTGCATATTAGTGGTTGCATATGTGTGAATCATGTAATTCTTTACAAAAGTTTTGTAACACAAACACGGTAAAAAAATGGCATCATTGCGAGTGATTAGTGATCCTAAGTTATTACTAATTACGCTATTATATGAAAGCCTTCACCGACTATTTACTCCAAATACCCTCATTCTTACTTTTTATTTTGATAATTGCCTTTGCAGCCATTATTGCAGGGTTAGGTACTTTTCTTTTTCGCAGATACGCCAATCTTAAAATACTACGATCGCACAATGAAGTAACTGGTTTCCTCTTTTTGGCCATTGCCAGTTTTTATGCATTCCTCCTCAGCTTTGTTGTATTCATGGTATGGGGCCAGATGAACGAAACACGCACCAATGTTAGCAAAGAGGGTAGTTCTGCAATGGGATTATACCGCGATATTAAGTTTTATCCTGATACAGTTGAATCCAAACAACTCATGATCGTATACCTTGATTTCATATA
Source organism: Bacteroidetes bacterium GWF2_49_14 (assembly GCA_001769295.1). GTDB lineage: Bacteria > Bacteroidota > Bacteroidia > Bacteroidales > UBA12481 > UBA12481. The sequence continues at coordinate 580 of MEOR01000122.1, forward strand.
TAATGTTATAGATGAAGAGTTTCCAAACATGGAACACATGAAAACAAGCCGGAAAACACCGGAATCATTTGATCGGGTTTTTTATAAGATCGAACACCTCAATCCAAAAAACCAGTTTCAGATTCAGCTGGTTGCAGAAATGTTTAACCACTTGAATGATCTGTCAATGTACCGGGGTCTCAGGGACACTTCCGCAAACAGGGAAATACCCCCTCCATTATGGTGGCCGATGATATTGGGAGCAATCATCACTATCTTTTGTGCAATGCTGCTGGACATTGAGCATTTGCATTTGCATGTGGCCTTAAATGCACTTTTAAGCATTTTCATTGCAATGATTATCTTTATTATCCTCTTGCTTGATCATCCTTATTCTGGCAGCCTTCGCATAAAGCCGCAATCGTATAAACAAATATTCACCATGGAACAGTGGGACACTGAACAATCAAAATAAAGGAAGATGGCTATGATTTCGAACTTTTACAAGATATTTCTAACTGGAACTTTAATGGCAATAAGCTTAACTTCCTGCGGACCACGCGTACCTAAAGCCGATGATGCGTTTGACCTTGTGAAGAAAGAACGAATGCTGTTAAAAGACAGTGGTTTTGTCAGCGACGAAATAATCCGGGAGTCCATGAAAACTGTGATTGTGAAGAAAAACGAAACTCCGGATGAATGGACACCATTTAAGACGGAAACAGACAGGAAAATACGATTGAATGAGAAAAAAATCAAAGAATTAGAAGGTTTTCACAACGCAAGTGGCAGTCTGCATAGAAAAGTGGCAAGTTTAAAGAAAGACAATAACGATCTGAGAAAAAGGATGAATGAATACCAGGAGGAAGCGAAAGTGAAGTTGGAAATGTTTAAAGCATCGATGAGTCACAATGTCAAGATAATTGACAATGAGCTGAGTAGCCTGAAAGCAGGGGCCAGGAAATAGAAATTTGCTATACATTTCTGTTAAACCACAAAGTTGGCAGCTAAATCAATGAACCGGGTTCCCAGAGAATCATCAGGTGATTTGCGACATCCTTCGATAATCAGTAGGCGTCATCCCATGGATGGCCCTAAACTGCCGGTTAAAATGTGAAAGGTTGCCAAACCCCGATTCCATCGCAATCCTCGATACAGGCCAATCCTTCACGCGCAATTGTTCCATGGCCTTGCTGATCCTCACTTCGTTCAGAAAAGTGATGAATGTCCTGCGGGTCTTGTTCTTGAAATACCTGCAAAACCCGTTAACGGTAAAATGAGTCATCCCGGCCATTTCTTTCAACCGGATTGGCTTGTCGAAATTCGAGAATACATAATCAAAAACCTGCGTTAACCTTTCTGAATCGCGACGATCCAGATAATACTCCTTTTGGTTGGGATTCAATGCCGTCAGGCTTGACGACTTCGACAGGGCCCGCAATATTTCCAGCAAAACAATTAACCGGTCGAGGCCTTCCATCTCCCTGATCTGGTTCATTTTATTTTCGACATAGGTTCGGGTCGTTCCACCCACCTCCCAGCCACCAATCGACAGATCCAGGAAGTTGCGCACGGATTGCATTTCCGGAATTGAAAAAAATTTGGGTCCAAAAGCCTCCCGCTTAAAGTAGAGGCTGATAGCCTCCACCAACTGACCATCCTCGCTGGGTTCACTCTTGAATACATGAGGCAGGTTCTCACTGATCATCATCATGGTTCCGGGTCCGAATGGCAGAACCTGGTCGCCAATCAGCCTTACCCCGCTTCCCTTTTTTATCAGGGTTATCTGTATCTCCGGATGATAGTGAACCATTCCGTAGAAGGAGGGAAGCTTATCTTCCTGAACCAGGAAGGATTCCTCGCCGGTTTTGATGATATGAAAAAACAGCGCCTTCATTGCCTATATTATCTTAAAAACACAAAAAAAATGACGTTTATGTTAATATAGTATCATATCTGTCAAAAATACAATTATTCTTCAATCCGGAGAGACACTTCCTTTGCAAGAAAAAAAAACATGAATTGGAATGGTGTATTTCCGGCCGTGACAACAAAGTTCAACCCGGATTTTTCCTTGGATATAAAAGGATTTCAGCTGAATCTGGAAGCCCAGATCAAGGCGGGTGTAAATGGACTGGTACTCGGCGGCACGCTGGGCGAAGCCAGCGTTCTGGCAGACGATGAAAAGGAAAGGCTGATCCGGGCAGCCAAAGAGGTGGCCGGCAACCGGATACCGGTGCTCCTGAACATTGCCGCACAGGCAACCAGCCTGGCAATCAGCCAGATTAAGAAAGCCGAACAAATCGGGGTTGACGGTTTTATGCTTTTGCCTCCGATGCGCTATGCCCCCGATGAACGCGAAGCCGTTGAATTTCTGATGCAGGCAGCAGGGTCCACCCACCTGCCGGTCATGATATACAATAATCCGGTCGACTATAAGACACTGGTCACCCTGGAGATGTTTGAAGAACTGAGCAAACTGCCCAATATCCTGGCAGTTAAGGAGTCGACAAGGGATGTTACCAATGTAACGCGCATGATCAACCGATTCGGGGACCGTTTTGCAATTCTTTGCGGGGTTGATACAATCGCCCTGGAGAGTATGGTTATGGGAGCTGTCGGCTGGGTTGCCGGTCTCGTTTGTGCATTTCCCGCTGAAACCGTTGCCATCCACAAGCTGGCGGCTGCAGGTAAAATTACTGAAGCGCGGGAACTGTTCAGATGGTTCCTTCCGCTGCTGGAACTGGATATCCACCCCAAACTCGTGCAATACATCAAACTGGCAGAATCAAAAACAGGCCTTGGTACCGAGACATGCCGGCCACCGCGCCTGCCGCTTACCGGTGAGGAACGTATCAGGATAGAAACCATTATCAACACGGCGATTCAGAAAAGGCCGGCATTGGGATAAAAAGCATCAGAAACCATGAATTTAACAGGTCAGCACTTCCTTGGGTTCGAAAGATCCGGTGAAAATCCCGGGCATTTCAATGCAATTAACCCTGCATCCGGCCAACCTATCGGAGTAAAATATCCTTTGGCCGGCACCAACGAGATTAATCGCGCACTGGTCAAGGCAGAAGAATGCTTTGCAACCTATTCCGCAACAACCTCAAAGCAGAGATTTTTATTCCTAAACATGATTGCGGACCTGATCCTTGAGGCTGGTGATCTGCTGATCGAAACCTGCACGGCGGAAACCGGATTACCCTCCGGACGGATAACAGGGGAAAGAGCCAGGACCATCAATCAGATCAGGCTTTTTGCCGATTTCATCCTGGAAGGATCCTGGGTTGAAGCCGCAATCGATACCGCCATTCCGGAGCGCCAACCGGCTCCCCGGCCCGATATCCGCAGCATGCTTATTCCGATAGGCCCGGTAGTGGTATTTGGTGCCGGAAATTTCCCGCTGGCTTTCAGTGTCGCCGGTGGTGACACGATTTCAGCACTCGCAGGAGGTAACCCGGTTATCGTCAAGGCCCACCCCGCTCATCCCGGCACCAGTGAAATAATCGCGAATTGCATAACCGAAGCCGCGAAACGATCAGAAATGCCTGATGGGACTTTTTCCATGTTGTACGACTCCGGATATACCACCGGCAGGGCATTGGTCATGCATCCCCAAACCAGGGCCGTAGCCTTTACAGGTTCATTCTCTGGAGGTAAAGCCTTGTATGACCTGGCTCAGACCCGGCCGGATCCGATTCCGGTTTTTGCCGAGATGAGCTCCGTAAATCCCATATTCATCCTGCCGGAAGCCCTGGAAAAATCTGCAGAGACCATCGCCAAGGCTATAGCCGGATCCGTTACACTCGGAGCCGGGCAATTCTGTACCAATCCCGGACTGGTTATTCTGGTCGACGGAGCCGGCTCAGGTCACTTCCTGGAAACCCTCGGAGATGAAATCAGAAAATCGGTACCGCAAACCATGCTTACTCCGGAGATTGCCGAAAACTACAGTAATAGGGTCAGAAAATCATTAGCCAACAAGGATACCCGTATCCTCTCGGAGGCCGCTGAAGCCTCCCTGCCCAATCAATCCAGACCGGTCATTGCGGTGGTCTCCGGCGTCGACTTCGAAAAAGATCAAAATCTGGTTTCGGAGGTTTTCGGACCCTTTTCCCTGGTTGTCCGCTGCGATACAAAAACCGAAATGCTCAGAATTGCCCGGTCGCTGCACGGACAGTTAACGGCAAGCATTTTTCATGATGCAGATAAGGATCTGGATAATTTTAACGACTTGCCGGTAATTCTTAAAACAAAGGCCGGAAGGCTGGTATTCAACGGCGTTCCAACGGGTGTTGAAGTCTGTCATGCCATGATCCACGGGGGCCCCTTCCCCGCTACAACCGATAGCCGGTTCACCTCTGTGGGAACCTCAGCCATAAAAAGATTCGTTCGCCCGGTAGCTTTCCAGGATTGTGCACAGAGCATTCTGCCTTCGGAGCTGAAGGACGGCAATCCATTGGGCATTATCCGAATAATAAACGGTAAACGATCAAGCCAGTAATGATCAGAAAAAGATTTTATTGCATTGATGCACATACCTGCGGCAATCCGGTCAGGCTGGTTGCTGCGGGTGGACCCGTTCTTGCCGGACAGACCATGTTTGAAAAGCGTGAGCATTTCATGAAGGAGTTTGACTGGATCAGGAAGGGACTGATGTTCGAGCCCCGCGGTCACGATATGATGTCGGGATCGATACTGTATCCCCCGATCGATCCGGCTAACGATACGGGCATCCTGTTCATTGAAACCAGCGGATGCCTGCCCATGTGCGGACATGGGACGATAGGTACCATAACCGCAGCCATCGAGGAGAGCATCATCCAGCCAAAAACGCCGGGCAGGGTCAGGATAGAGACCCCAGCCGGACTGGTCATTGCCGAATATGAACAAGACGCCACAAGGGTCACCAGCGTAAAAATCACCAACGTTCCCTCGTTTCTTCACAGCCGGAGCCTTGAGATCGACGCTCCGCGCTTTGGTCACCTCCGGTTCGATGTTGCCTATGGCGGCAATTTTTATGCGATCATTGATCCCCAGGAGAACTTCGTGGGTCTGGATGCATGCACGGCGGGCGACCTGATTCGTTTCAGCCCGGTGATCAGGAATCTGATCAATGAAAAGTATCAGTTCATCCATCCTTTGAACCCATCCATTACCGGTGTTTCACATATCATGTGGACCGGAGATCCGGTTAAGAAAGAATCTACTGCCCGGAATGCGGTTTTTTACGGAGACAAAGCCATTGACCGCTCGCCTTGCGGCACCGGCACCTCGGCACGTATGGCCCAATGGGTGGCATCAGGAAAACTAAAAGTGGGCGATTCATTTATCCATGAGAGTATTATCGGCAGTCAGTTTACAGGAAAAGTGGAAGCCCTGACCGAATGCGGTGCATACCCGGCAATCATTCCGAGTATCCAGGGCTGGGCGCGCGTAACCGGTTACAACCATATCCTCATCGACGAGGATGATCCCTATGCATTTGGCTTTCAAGTCGTTTAATCCATGAGGGACAAAACAACAGTGATCATCGGCGGTGGAGTCACCGGACTCTTCACCGCTTACTTTCTCGTTAAGAAGGGGGTTGAAGTTACGGTCATCGACGACGGCACCATTCCGGGGCTCCATTCCTGCTCCTCCGGAAATGCAGGAATGATTGTTCCCAGCCACTTCTTACCCCTTGCCAATCCGGACACTTTAAAAGAAGGATTGCGGGGATCTTTCACCCCGGGATCGGCCTTCGGTATCCACTGGTCTGTCAATTCCGATTTGTTGCGGTGGCTCGCCGGTTACCTCAGGAATTCATTCAGCAGGGTGATCCCTGCCAAAACCGAAACACTTGCCGCCCTTCACCTTGAAAGCCGCGATCTGTTTCAACTGGTTCAGTCGGCCGATATTCCGGACCTCTCGTTGGACCTGACAGGCCTTGTTATGGTGAGCAGCACCAGGAAATCCTTCGACCGGGAAAAAAGAAGTGCAGACCAATCCATCCGACTGGGTATCCCGGCCGAGGTATGGTCGCCCGATACATTCAGGTCGCTGAATGCTCATATCGATGCCAGGCTTACAGGTGCTGTTTTTTATCCGCTCGATGGGAAAGTCGATCCCGTTACCATGCTCCTAAGCCTTGTCAACTGGCTTAAGGCAAATGGCGTGACAATTATTGAGAATTGCCCCGTAACCGGATGGAAAACCGATGATCATCAGATTATTGCAGCAAAAAGCGATGACCGGGAATTTATCGCTGATGATTTTCTGATCTGTGCCGGGGACCGGTCCGGTCTGATCACGAAGCTGTTGGGTTGCGAAATCCCGTTGCAACCAGGCAAAGGCATATCATTCGATTCCCCCAATTCAGGCCCCATTCTTTCTCATCCCACGCTTCTTCAGGATCACCATGTCGCGATCACGCCTTATGAAAAGTATACGCGGTTTGCGGGCGATTTTTTATTGGGAAACCGAAACAACAGAGTAACGCAGGAAAGGCTTACCCGAATCCGGCAATCCACCCATCAGGTATTTCCGGGACTTACTGTCAATCAGCCGTTTGCTGAGACATCCTGGTCCGGTTTCCGGCCCGTATCACCGGATGGAATGCCCATTATCGGCAGGTCGAAGAAGTGGTCGAACCTGCTTACAGGAACCGGTCATGCCATGATGGGAATCAGCCTCGGTCCGGTTTCCGGATCCATACTTTCCGACCTGGTAATGGGAATCCCGGTAAAGCCGGACTATGAGCGTTTTCTGGCTCCGTCGCGTTTTGGGAATTCCTTCTAAGCAACCTTTTTTGAAAACAAAAATCAGTACATTGAATTGCGTTTCTCCTTAATCTTTTCATCCTGTATATAGTCATCATAATCCATCATCCGGTCTATGATGCCGTTTGGTGTGAGCTCGATGATCCGGTTACAAACGGTTTGAATGAACTCATGGTCATGCGAAGACATCAGGATATTTCCCTTGAACTTTATCAGTGTATTGTTGAACGCCTGGATCGATTCGAGATCAAGGTGGTTGGTGGGCGTATCGAGGATCATCACATTGGCATTGCGGATCATCATCCGGGCGATCATGCAGCGGACCTTTTCGCCGCCCGACAGGACGCTTGCCTTCTTGTAAATCTCCTCACCTGAGAAAAGCATCTTGCCCAAAAATCCCCGTAAATAATTCTCGCTGGTATCCTCGGAAAACTCGGCCAGCCAATCGATCAGCGTCTGGTCTTTTTGGAAGAATTTTTCATTTTCCAGCGGTAAATAGGCCTTTACGATGGTTTGTCCCCAAACGAAGGATCCGCTGTCGGCCTGTTGATGACCCTTGATGATTTCAAAGAAGGTGGTCATGGCACGGGTGTCCCTGGAAAGGAAAACAATCTTATCATCCTTGTTGATTACAAAACTGACGTCCTTAAACAGGACCTTGCCCTCAACGGTTTTGCTCAGTCCATTGACTTCCAGAATGTTATTCCCGACTTCACGGCCCGGGGTGAATACGATACCCGGGTATTTACGCGTGGATGGCTGGATTTCCTCGATATTCAGCTTTTCGATCATCTTCTTGCGGCTGGTGGTCTGCTTCGATTTGGACACGTTGGCACTGAACCGGGCGATGAATTCCAGCAACTCCTTTTTCTTCTCCTCAGCCTTTTTATTCTGATTAAGCTGCTGACGCAGTGCCAGTTGGCTCGATTCGTACCAGTAGCTGTAGTTGCCGGCAAATTGCTGGACCCTGCTGAAATCAATATCCACTATATGGGTGCAGATCGAGTCGAGGAAGTGCCTGTCGTGGGATACTACGAGAACGGTATTCTCAAAGTTGGACAGATAATATTCCAGCCATTCAACAGTATCAAGGTCGAGGTCGTTGGTTGGCTCATCGAGCAGAAGATTATCGGGTTTGCCAAACAGAGCCCGGGCCAGGAGCACCTTTACTTTGTCCTTACCCGTGAGTTCCCGCATGAACTTACGGTGATATTCCTCCTTAACGCCTAATCCGCTGAGCAGACTGGCGGCATTGCTTTCCGCGTTCCAGCCATCCAGTTCGTTGAACCTTTCCTCCAGTTCCGATGCCCTGAGACCATCTTTTTCGGTAAAATCCTCCTTGGAATAAAGACTTTCCTTTTCGTGAATGATGCTCCAGAGTTGCTCATGTCCCATCAGGATTACATCCAGAACCACGACATCCTCGAATTCGAAGTGGTTTTGTTTCAATACCGACAGCCGTTCACCTGCCCCAAATGAAACTGAGCCCTTGGTACTGTCAACTTCACCGTAAAGCAGTTTCAAAAACGTTGATTTCCCCGCGCCGTTGGCACCGATAATACCGTAGCAATTGCCCGGTGTAAACTTCATGTTGACATCCTGGAACAATATCCGCTTACCGAACTGAACACCGAGGTTTGAAACTGTAATCATTTGATATATCGTTAAAAAAGCCTGCAAAGGTATTCGAATAATCGGGATATTGTGGTTAATGAAAAAGCGATCTCAGTTTCATGACTATCTTTGGAAAAAATAAAATATGGACATCAAGGGAAAAATAGTCTCGATCCTGCCGCTGGCATCGGGAACCTCTGCAAAGGGCGTCTGGAAAAAACAGGAATACATTCTGCAAACCGAAGAACAGTTTCCCAAAAAGATCTGCTTTGTGGTCTGGGGTGAAAAGATCGATGAATATGCCCTGAAAGACGGAGACGCCGTGGTTGCCTCGGTCGACATCGAAAGCCGCGAGTTTAACGGACGCTGGTATACCGATGTTAAGGCATGGAAAGTGGTTAAGGACAACAAGGGCGCTGCTGCCGGTTATGATTCCTCAGTGCCGCTGCCCCCATTGCCCCCGATGGGCGAAGAAATGGCAGAGGATCTGCCTTTCTAGCCCAATTCCGCTATTCAACCAGTATCTTCCGTATCAGGGTATTCCGTTCAGAGGTAATCTTCAGGAAATAGATTCCCGGAGCTGCATCTGTAAGATCAATTCTCTCCGTAAATTGCCCTGCCTGGTAATAACCGGTCCATCCTTTCACGATTTTTCCCTGGATATCAGATACCGTAAACTGCAGTTTACCAGATTGTTTCAATGAAATAGAAGTCATTGCCGAACCGCTGGTAACGGGATTTGGGAAAACAGTAACACTGAATGATTGAGATTCATTTTGACTGATCCCTGAAATACACTTCAGGGCAGCCTGCAGAATTTCATCCTTCCCCTCCCGGATTCCTGCGATCGAGGGTGAAACAACCGAATCGATCTTAACCCCGTTTCGCTGCTGCTGATATCCGTCGGCATAATACCATCCCAATGAGGTAAAATAGGTTTTCATTCCCTTGGGTAAATAAAGTGCGGTTACATTGCCATCCGCACCGGCAGTTTGCATTCCGATCACTTTGGCGTTCGGATGGTAACTCAGCACCTGGCAGGTGTATTCAGCATGACTCTGGGTATCCTGGTTGACCAGGATATAAATATTGCCTGAATAGGGGTTAGGATTGGTATAGGATCCGAAGTTAGCCTGATCGGTTCTCTTATTATACCATCCCGCCATGTAATAATATATTTGTCCTGCCAGGCTCACGTACAGGGCCGGTACATAGTATACCGCGCTGATAAAGGGAGCCCCGAAAAAATAGGGAACCAGGGACCCTAATGCCCCTATTGCAGAATACCGCAAGTCGAAAATAATGGCCGGGGCCGTTTTCAGGGCCTCGTACATGGCCGGGACATCTTCCGGTTTAAGGTTGCCCATGTTCACATAGCCGTAACCGCATGAGGTTGTAGCATAGGGACCGGGAATTTCGGCTTCCAGCTTCCAGCGATACCATAGGGTGGGATCCATAACTCTGCTGACAATAACCGTATAGGTTTCGGATTGCCGGTTAGCCAAAGTCAGTTCCATTTCGGTATCCTGATCTCCCCTGATCATGTTGGTGTAAACTTCCCTGTAGAATACGGCCTTATTTGAGGCAGAAATAAACGTACCGACCGAATCTTCGAGTTCCCTGACTGTCCTCCCGTTTACTGCCAGGAGAATATCTCCCGGGAGAACGCTTTCAATATCATCGACTTTTTTTACAACACACTGATTTTCTATTCGTTCAAATGCTATTTTGGGCTTCCAGGAGCCATGCCAGAAGGAACTTACGAGCAAAGGACTGCTGGTTACCCCGTGGCTGTCGTTTAAGTAGGAAACTAATTTGAGAAACATCTTTTCAAATTCGATATCCGTCATGGATTTCCGGAACTGCGGGATAAACTTCTTCAGGACTGAATCCCAGGATTCATCCATGAGGCTCCGGTAAGGGAAATAATAATTGATCACATTCCAGTAGTAAAAAAAAGTCATAAGCCGGTGCGAAGCCATTGAATAATTGACTGTTACGTCAATGGTATCCAAGGAAAAATCGATGTATCCATAAGCACGCGGTGAAGTGCCATTGTTATAGCGAACCAGGCAGGATGACCGCTCCGGACTAATATTTGAGGTAAATGTCTCCAGGAAACTTCTGACCTCCGGCGAGAACCGGGTATCATGGATCCATTCCGTGCTGACCAGCAAATTGGTATCGGGCATGGCCGGTGGATCCGTCACGGGTGCATTGTTACCCGCCTCGTTCAGGAATTTCAGAATGGCGGTATTAAACTCGATGTTGTTGGTAGCAGCTAGTACTTCATTGATGGTGGGGGCCAAACGCTGGTCCCAAACCCTGAAGCATTTGTTCTGGTTGAAGTATTTGACATATCCCCAGGTTTTACACAACAGGTAGAGGCGTCCGTCGATATCGTCGGTAACCTGGGCCCGGCATACACCAAAAGCAAACAATGTTGCGATCAGCGCAAGAATTTGAATTTTTGTTTTCATGAGTTCGCGAGGATTTCATAAGGTTTGTTTTTCGAAAAGCTGATAAAACTTAGATGATTAAATTTACCGGTTATGAATCAGGGCTTTAACGACAAATCCTTATCAATCCCGGATCAAAACCGGTTCACTTTGTAACCGCGATATTCAGGACAGCAGATGAGTTTAACTTACCTTTACAAAAAGCAACCGGCCATGAAATATCTCTTCTCCGCCTGTTTGATCCTTGCCACGATTGCACAGGCCAGCCTGGCGCAGAGCATGCCCCGGCTCGGAAAGGATCCCGTTGACAAGGTGGTTGCAGCAATGACCCTGAAAGAAAAAGCCCGGTTTGTTACGGGAAACGGCTTGCTTTCCCCGCGAAGCAGCAGGATGGTTCCGGGTGCAGCCGGCACCATCCGTCCGATACCACGGTTGGGAATACCCGGACAAGTATTGGCCGACGGACCGGCCGGACTCAGGATCAGTCCCCGCCGCAAAGGGGAAAACAGTAGCTATTATTGCACTGCATTCCCTGTGGCTACCCTGCTGGCCTCAAGCTGGGACACCGGTCTGATATACAGGGTGGGTGAGGCGATGGGTAACGAAGCTCTGGAATATGGTGTGGATGTGATACTTGGCCCGGGATTGAATATCCATCGGAATCCCCTGTGCGGCAGAAATTTCGAGTATTACTCGGAAGATCCCTTTGTGACCGGGAAAATGGCCGCCGCTATGGTCAACGGCATTGAATCACAGGGTGTCGGGGCCTCCATCAAGCATTTCGCCGCCAACAATACCGAAACCGACCGGAATGCACTGAACACCCTGGTGAGCGAAAGAGCCCTACGTGAGATTTACCTTGAAGGATTCCGGATCGCAGTGGAGGAGGCACAGCCCCGGACCCTGATGTCGTCCTACAACCTGATCAACGGTACCTATGCATCGGAGAGTTACGACCTGCTGACCCGGATCCTTCGCGAAGAATGGGGATTCCAGGGATATGTCATGACCGACTGGTTCGGAGGCAGGGATCCGGTGGCCATGATGAATGCCGGGAACGACCTCCTCATGCCCGGAACCCCGATGCAGGCCCGCTCAATATTATCTGCACTCAAAAAGGGCAGGCTTGACGTAAGCGTTGTCGACCGGAATATCACCAGGATCCTCAATATACTCAGCGAATCCCCCCGGTTTAAGGGTTACAGATACTCGAATAAGCCTGATCTGGAGAAACATGCAGGAATCGCCCGCGAAGCAGCCACCCAAGGTATGGTGCTACTTAAAAACGACAACCGGACGCTCCCCCTCTCATCAGAATCCAGCCGGATTGCCACTTTCGGCAAATCCTCCCTGGAGATCAATACCGGTGGCACCGGCAGCGGTGATGTGAATGAAGCGTACAGTGTGTCTGTTGTCAAGGGATTGCAGGATGCCGGCTTTAAACCGGAAATGGATCTGGACGCTGTAATGATCGAAAAGATTGCGCATTC
>MEOR01000123.1:0-6912 GCA_001769295.1 Bacteroidetes bacterium GWF2_49_14
CTGTTTCTTTTGGCATTATTTCGTAAACTTGCAAAGTTAAGCGGATCTGTTTCACTCACTAATTGTTGGTTTCAAATGAAGAACAAATTATTACTGCTGCTGCTATTGGGCGCAGCCCTCTTTGTCATTACCCCTTCCAAGGCTCAGACGACATCAGGATCAGTTATTGAGGATTATGCCTCTTATCCGTATTGGATGAACATGATGCAGGATCCTACGGTCAATTTTTTTGAAACCCAGAAAGCGTTTTATGCCTACTGGAAAGATCGGGAGGTGACTCGCGGAACGGGTTATAAGCCTTTCAAAAGGTGGGAGTACTACTGGCAATCACGCATAAATCCCGATGGAACCTTCCCTTCCCCGGATCATGTATATCAGGCGTTTACCGGATATGCTGCCAGCCATCCGGTTACAGGCAGCCTGAAAACCGGTCAGCCGCAATGGACCGAGCTGGGCCCGAAAACCCGCCAGGATTATGGCGGTTACGTGGGTGTGGGTCGAATCAATGCGATCGGTTTTCACCCGACGGATACGGCAACCGTTTTCATCGGAGCACCTGCCGGCGGATTTTGGATTACCCATGACGGAGGCCGTACCTGGTCATCCGGCACTGATAATTTACCGACCCTGGGGGTTTCAGCCATTCTGACAGATGCTGCCAACGTGGATAATATTCTGATCGGTACCGGCGACCGTGACGGTGGCAATTCAGCCGGAATGGGAGTATTTAAAAGTACCGACGGTGGATTAAGCTTTACCCCTTTCAATACAGGAATGGGGAATGTTACCGTGGGTATGTTAGCCAGGGATGAAAACCTCCCGAATCACATTCTGGCAGCCTGCAACGGCGGAATATTCATGACTGACAACGGCGGACAAAGCTGGACAAAAACTTCTCCTGATAATTCGAATTTCAGGGACGTCAAATTCAGGCCCGGTAGTTCGGCAGTTGCATATGCATCGTCTAACAACGGATTCTATCGCAGCGAAAATGGCGGTGAAAGCTGGACCCTTCTTCCAACTTCAGCCGGTTACCCGGGTGGTGGGCGGCTCGTTATCGGAGTTACTCCCGGCAATGACAGCCTGGTTTATCTTGTAGGCGGAGCTTCTGCGTATCAGGGATGTTTCCTGTCGAGGAATTTCGGCCAGACTTTCGTTACCCAATCCACAAGCCCAAATATTCTTGGTTATGCGTATGAGGGTAATGACGATAAAAGCCAGGCCTGGTATGACCTGATGATCCATGTGGATCCGCAGATCCCGAATCTGGTCCATGTTGGTGGAATCAACATGTGGAAATCCTCTGACGGTGGCAAAACCTGGGCGATAACGGCTCATTGGTGGGGCGACCGTACTAATGAAGTGCATGCAGACCAGCATACTTTCGCTTACAATCCGCTCAATAACCGGATCTATGCCGGCAATGACGGCGGCATTTACTGGACCGGCAACCAGGGTGGAACCTGGACAGAAATCAGTAAGGGCTTGGGAATCGGACAACTATACCGGATTGGTGTCAGTGCAACGGTTCGGGACAAAGTAACAGCCGGTTTCCAGGACAATGGCTCTGCAACCTATATCGGTACCACCTGGCTCAATTCAGGCGGAGGGGATGGTATGGAATGTGCGGTGGATCCCTGGGATGCACGCTGGAGTTATACCACCCTTTATTATGGTCCGATCACCCGGTATTATAACAATTCCAGCGGCAGGAAAGTCGCCGGGATCAACACCAACGGAATCACTGAAGAAGGCGCCTGGGTTACCCCTTTCCTGATCAGTGAGTGGGATGGTAATGTTATGGTTATTGGATATAAAAACATCTGGATATCAAAAAATATCCGGAATTCTTCCGAACCCATCACCTTTACCAAAATCTCCAACAACCTTGCTAACCGGAACGATGTGAATATGAGTGCCCTCGAGCAGTCACCGGCAAACTCAGGCCTTCTTTTTGCCATCCGCAGCGATGGAAAGCTATTCCGTACAGAAAACCTCATGGATGCCTCGGTCCAATGGACCGATTTAAGCTCAAAACTCCCGGTCACAGGAACCGCAAATGACATTGAATGCCATCCTTATGATGCCAATATCGTTTACATTGCCACTAACCGTAAAATTTATAAGTCGGTCAATAAAGGAAGTAGCTGGGAAAACATTTCCGGAACGCTGCCGAATATCAACATCAACGGCATTGCCTGCGACAAAACCAGCAATGACGGACTTTACATCGGAACTGATGCCGGAGTTTATTATCTGGATTCCGAAATGACCGATTGGATTCTTTACGGTGAAAAACTGCCCGTCTCAGTGGAAGTTACCGAAGTTGAGATCTATTGTGACCGTATTAACCGGGATGATTCACGTCTGCGCGCCGCAACTTACGGCCGCGGACTCTGGGAAATTCCGCTTGCTCCGGCAAATGCGATTTTACCACCAAGCCTGCTGATTGCCACCGATGCTGATAATGTCATTGAACTGGAGTGGGTGGCACCGTTCTACCAGCAGAACATAACCGGATACCGGGTATTCAGGAATGGAGACCTCATAGGGACCATAAACGGAACCTCTTATACCGATATGCAGGTTCAGCCTGATATTACCTATACCTATCAGGTTGCTGCACTTTACGCCGGCAACATCCAGAGTGGTTTTACCAACGAAGCTTCAGCTACCATTGTAGCCCCGATTTTGCTGCCATACCAGCAGGGATTCGATCAGGGGACGGCAGGCTGGAAAGCCAAAATGTCCTATGAAGGCTGGAAACACGGAAACTCAGAACAACTCCTCATTCCAGGCCGTGAAGGTAAATTCTTTGGGGCCAGCTGCCCTGCAGCCGGGTCAGGAGTCAACATCAGCGACTACCTGATTACCCCGTCGATCGACCTGAGCAGCTTCACCGGAAAAACAATTACCCTGAAGTTTGCCTACACGATGAGGCTGTACAGAACCTATGACAAATTCAGCATTCACTTTCGTGCGGCTCCTGACAGCGCCTGGGTCAAATTGCAGGATATGAAGGCCCCAAGCAAAACAGCCTGGGTTTGGGATACCACCGAAATCAATCTTCCGGAAAGGGCTCTTACCCCAGCCATGCAGATCGGATACTATTACTCCAATTCCAATGAATTCGCCTGGGGTGCCGCAATCGATGATGTTACCCTTTATGTGAACACAACATCAGCACAACTCCTTGATAATATAAGTGTTATTAACGTTTACCCAAATCCGGGGTCCGGACTTTTCCATCTGGATATGAACCTGGCAAAGCCGGGTGATGTGACCATCCGGGTATTGACCCTGACTGGCCAGGAGGTGATGTTGAGGAAAATAGAGAACGCTTCGGGGCTTTTGGAGGAGTCGATCGATTTATCGACCCAACCCAAAGGGATGTATTATATTCTTTTGCGCTCAGCTGCCGGAGAATGGAAACAAAAGATCACTGTTCAATAATTCAGGACTATGTTTAAACTATCGTCCCGTCTGATTCTGCTTGCTTTTCTGTTGCTGATTCCGGGCATCAGGGTAGTGTCGCAGTCAAAATCTGCAGCGGATATTCGGGATTATAAGGAGCATCCTGCCTGGGTGGAAATGATGCAGGACCCGAATGCCAATTTTTTTGAGGTCCGGCGGGCTTTCTATACCTATTGGCAGGGCAGGCCGACACACCGGGGCGATGGTTACAAACCCTTCAGGCGCTGGGAAAATTTCTGGCAGTACCGGGTCAATCCTGATGGCACCTTTCCTGAATCGGGATATGTTGCGAAGGAGTTCAACCGTTTCGCCCGGGAGCACCCTGGCGACGGCGGCCTCAAAACCGGTTCAAGGCCCTGGGTTGAAATGGGGCCAAAAACCCGGGTGGATTACGGCGGGTATACCGGCCTTGGAAGGCTGAATGCAATCGCCTGTGACCCGGCCGATACCAGCATTGTTTATGTGTGCGCACCCTCCGGCGGTCTTTGGAAAACAACCGACGGTGGGCGGAACTGGAGGCCGATGACCGATGAGCTTCCCACGTTGGGCGCATCAGCCATTCTGATTCATCCGGCCCGGAAAAACGAGATCCTTTTGGGTACAGGCGACAGGGATCATGGCGATGCCAGAGGGCTGGGAGTTATCCGGAGTACAGACGGGGGGGAGTCGTGGGAGTTTTATAACACCGGTATGGGCGAGGTTACGGTTGGTATGTTCGCCCGAAGTGATACCGATCCCAACCTGATTCTCGCGGCTACCAGTCAGGGTGTATTCAAAACCCTGGATGGAGGTGGAACATGGGCCAAAAAAACGGAAGGAAATATAAATTTCAAGGATATCAAGCTAAAGCCAGGGACACACACTACATCTTACGCCTCGGCCGTAAATCCTCCAGGTTTCTGGCGCAGTGAAAATGCAGGAGAAAGCTGGACACAGGTGCCGGATTCTGCGGGTGCTCCGGTTGTGGGAAGAATCGTTATCGCTGTCACCCCGGCTGCCTCTAACCTGGTATACCTGGTCTGTGGAGCAGGCGCCTATGAAGGGTGCTTTGTATCTCAGGATGACGGAAAAACGTTCATCAAGCAGTCATCAACGCCCAATATCCTCGGTTACGCCCAGGATGGAAGCGATAACAGTAGCCAGGCCTGGTATGACCTCTGCATCCATGCCGATCCAATAAACGCCCAGGTACTTCATGTTGGAGGCATTAATCTCTGGCGGTCGGATAACGGTGGCCGAAACTGGCGGATAACAGGTCACTGGACCGGATCCGGGGCAATGGAGGTTCATGCGGATCAGCATACTTTCTTTTACAATCCGGTGA
Source organism: Bacteroidetes bacterium GWF2_49_14 (assembly GCA_001769295.1). Lineage (GTDB taxonomy): Bacteria > Bacteroidota > Bacteroidia > Bacteroidales > UBA12481 > UBA12481. Next base: position 4,799 of record MEOR01000123.1, read on the forward strand.
ATAAACGTTTATATGCCGGAAATGACGGCGGCATCTATTATTCCGACAACCAGGGAATGAAATGGACAGAAATAACCGAGGGGCTGGGGATCGGGCAGATTTACCGCCTTGGCGTCAGCCAGACAAATCCCCATAAGGTGATCACCGGTTTTCAGGATAACGGCAGCGCAACCTGGACCGGCACCGAATGGTGGACCGTCGGGGGCGGTGACGGGATGGAGTGTGCCATCGATCCGACTGATTACCAATACAGCTATTCAACCCTCTATTATGGGGCTATTGACCAGCTGCTGTTCAATGATTTTCAGCGTCGTGTTGGTGGAGAAGGCATCGGTGGCATCAATGAAAGCGGGGCCTGGGTTACCCCCTTCATTATTCACGAAGAGGATGGAAACACCATGATTGCAGGTTATCGGAATGTTTGGATAACACATGATCTTAAAAATCCGACCCGTATCAGCTGGAAAAAAATTTCGAACAACCTGGCCGGGACCAATGATCCTTATATGACAGCGCTCGAGCAATCGCCCGCCGATCTCAACCTGCTTTTTGCATCCCGGAGCGACCGGCATTTATTCCGGACAGATAATTTTAACCCTTCGACCCCGGTATGGATAGATCTGACATCAGGCCTCCCTTCCCAAAACACGCCAACCGACATTGAATGCCATCCATACGACCCGATGACAGTTTATATCACTCTTGGCAGAAAGGTGTACAAATCGACGGATAAAGGTGAGACCTGGACTGATATCAGCGGATCTCTTCCGTCCATACCGATGAACACCATTGCTTTTGATAAATCCAGTCTGGAGGGTCTCTATGTAGGAACCGATGCCGGCGCCTATTTCCGCGACGCAGGAATGTCCGACTGGGTGTTTTTCAACTCGGGCCTGCCCAATTCGGTTGAAATAAGCGATCTGGAAATATACTATGATCATCTTGACCGCACGAAATCCAAGTTGAGTGCATCCACCTTCGGCAGAGGCCTCTGGGAAACCGGGCTGGCTGAATCTCAGCCGATCCTGCCCGCTACCGCCCTGACAGCCATTCCCGGAAACGGAGCCATTAACCTTTACTGGAATGCTCCTTTTTACCCTCAATATGTGACCAGCTACCGCATTTTCAGGAATAGCCAATACTACGGGACCACCACCTCTCCCTTTTATTCCGATGATCAGGCGGAGCTGAACAAGGATTACAGCTACCATATTGTCGCCGTTTACTTTAACAATACGGATTCCGATGCCTCAAACCGGGCCGCAGCGATCCTTCTCGATCCTGTAACCCTGCCCTATTACGCAGATTTTACTTCCAGCTCTTTTGGCTGGACTGGAAATAAGCCCATAAACGGATGGACGTATGGGAACTCCTTTGATCTCGAAATCCAGGGAAATACCGGAAATTTCTATGGAATTGTTAGCAGCACCGCAGCCCCTGGTACGCGGATCACGGGATCTCTCACCTCCCCGGCCATTGATCTGACCTCCCATCAAGGCAGCCAGCTCACGCTGCGGTTTTCTTCCGCATTCAGAAAAATCGCCGGTTCCGAGCAATTCACCCTTGCATACCGTATCAATCCGGATAGCAGCTGGACCTCTTTAACCGAATTCGGCGAGGGAGATCCGGCCAACTGGAGTTGGAGTCAAACCACCCAGGTGTTGCCTCCGGAAGCGCTGTCGGCCAAAACACAGTTTGGATTCCTGTATGATAATAACAGTGAACCGGGTGGCGGCGCAGCAGTCGACGATATCGAAATTTTCGTCAGTGTGGTTGGAATACCCGAAATCCTGAAACCAAACGGAATGCGTATCTATCCAAATCCATCCTCCGGTAATTTCTCGGTGGAATTTGAGCAGAGTCTTCCCGGTGACATCATGATCCGGATTCTCAGCCTTTCAGGTCAGGTGGTATCGGAAAAGAGGTTATCCAACTATTCGGGTCAGGTTTCTGAACCGTTCTCATTATCCCGGGAACCGAAGGGAATTTACGTGATCAACATACGGTCCGCCAACAGGGAATGGAACGAAAAAATAACTATCCGGTAACCCATGAAAAAAACGGTCCTGTGTACAATCGTTATCGCATTTGCATTGACTGGCTGTAACAGTAAA
>MEOR01000123.1:6939-26262 GCA_001769295.1 Bacteroidetes bacterium GWF2_49_14
ACCAGTTCAACCCATTCAACCCATTCAACCATTTCAACCCTCCCCATGAAACGAATCTGCATGTCACTCGACCTCCGCGACGATCCGGAAAAAATCAAACAGTACAAATACGTTCATACCAGGGAAGGTATCTGGCCTGAAATTCCTCGTGGCATCAAGGAGGTTGGCATTACGGATATGGAAATTTACCTGATCGGTACCCGGATGTTCATGATCCTTGAAGCCCCTGCGGATTGGGATTTTGATACCCAGATGGCCAAACTCGGGAAACTGGAAAAGCAACCTGAGTGGGAAGAATTTGTCTGGCAGTTTCAGGCTCCCCTTCCCTGGGCAAAACCAGGGGAGAAATGGATGATTATGGAAAAAGTGTTTGACCTCGACCGCGATTTTCAATAGCCTTTCAGAACCCCATTAATCGTCATGAAGTTTCCGTCGGTTTTTGTCGGGTTAATGCCCAGGATTCGTGCAAGTAATCCGTAAATAGCAACATTCTCAAAGGTTGGTTGAATAAATCCTTGTTTAAATACTGGCCCTGTTGCATAGAAAATACCATGCATATCCTTATTAACCGGATCATACCCATGGGTTCCCCTAGTGTATTCAATCTTTATACCTTCGCCTTTCGCCCTTCGCCTTATTTCTACTCCCCAGGCACTGTCGGCTTCTACGATTAAGGCGGGAATTCTTTGATGGGTGCCATAATGGTAGTGATCCGGAAGTTTTCCTTTTTCCCATACCCTTATATGTCTGGTCGTCGACAGGAGCCGGTAAGCTTCCTCAAGATACCCTGAATCAGGTTCAAGAATGAATACCGGGTTCCCTCCGTTGATCCTCCTTACTCTCTTCAAATCAATGACTTCGTCGAGGAAAACCTGATTCCCTTCAGGGATAAAGCCCATGCCGTGATCAGACACTATGATGAAATTGATCCGGATTTTCTCCTTCTTCTCAACGCCTTTTAACCTCGCCGAAATCATTCCAACCAGTTGGTCAAGTTCCTCAACCACTTTTTTGGTTTCCTGGCTTTCGGGGCCTGAATTGTGACCAACTCCATCCGGCTCATTGAAATAGAACATCACAAGCCTGGGCCTTTGTGTGATTGGCAGGCTGAGCCAATGCATAACCGTATCAATTTGCTGCACATATGAGAATCCGTCCTCATAAAATTTGCGGAAGCCCGGCCTGTAGGTTTCATTACTCTCTGAGCCGACCCAGAAATAGGAAGCCGTTTTTACTCCCTGCATTTCTGCTGTTTCCCAGATCGCTTCTCCTTCCCAGAAAATGGAATCCTCCACGGCCGACCGGACACCCATCCTGAACACCCGATCCAGCTTCGGATCATAAAAGCTGTTCTGAACAATGCCATGGTGATCGGGATAGAGCCCGGTTGCGATCGAATAATGATTGGGGAAAGTTTTGGTTGGATAGGAGGGTTGGAGGGATGCAGCTTTAACCCCCGTTCTGGCCATTTTATCAAGATTTGGGGTATAGTACCTGTCAGGATAATCCCAGCGAAAACCATCCATTGAGAGAACAACCACATAGCTTTCCGGGGCTCTGGTAACTTTGGTGCCAGGAGAGCAGGCTGTGAGAAGACTCAGAAGAATCGCGAAAATTGAGGCTTTTGACATGGTATTCGTGACGCGTGATGCGTGATGCGTGAATTTTACAGGCATTGAGCCAAAGGCAAATCGTAAATAAGAAAAGCCCTGCCTGTGGCAGGGCTTTTCCCATTTAACGGGTTGGTTAGAAAGAATAACGCAACCCAATCTGAGCCATCCAGCGTGATGCGCGGATGCCGCTGTCATCTACACTGTAAATACTGTTCGGCTTTTTAAACTCGAATGTCGGAGTGGTACCATCAGCGGCAAAGCCCTTGAAGGTAACCAGCTGCATGGTATTCACATATGCATAGTATTTCGGACCCCATGCCGGATTCAACAAGTTCGCCAGGTTGAACACGTCAAATGTCAGCTGCAGTTTATGCTTGGTACTACCTGCCATGACAAAGATGTCCTGTGCAATTTTCAGGTCGATCATATGCTCGAAAGGCGTACGGGCACCATTACGTGCAGCATATTCGCCCCGGTGCTGACTCAGATACTTATCGTTTTCAATGAAAGTATTGAGTGCTTCCCACTGTGCATCAGCGGTTGCAGCATCAGCAAAAACAATCTGATCTTTTGCAGCCGGGATGAACATCATTGCGCCTTCGTTTTCACCGGCAAAACCGGTAATACCTTTTCCACCATTTACTTTTGAGTTATAATCATCATAAATGTAGGAATACGGCATCCCTGATTGTCCGTTGTAGAAGATACTGATGGTTGTTGAAGCATGCTTCAGGTATTCAATCTGATAGGAAACATAGGCCAGAACCCTGTGGCCCAGGTCGAAGTCGGAAATAGTCAGATCCAGGTTGTTCAGCCCATTGACATACTCCATATACCTCCACTGTGAGGAGTTCTGTGAGGAGGTGGCATCGTTGAGAGCCAGAGCACGGCCGAAGGTATAGGCTACGTTTGCCGTAAATCCGTTGGCGAAAGGCTTGTCAAGAGCAACTGTGAAGTTATAGGTATATCCCTTGTCGGTATTAACGCCCAGGATGATGCGGTCATAGGTTGCATCGATCTTCTTGGCGTTGTCATAATACTCGCGGGTATCAGCACCAGTAAGGTTTCCTTTAGGAGTTGGATTGTAATTCAGGTTGAGATAGGTTACGTTATTGAGCGTCTTTGTAAAGATCGCCTCAACGGTTCCTACAATACCCCATGGAAGTTTTTTGTCAAAACCGAGGTTAGCCCTGAAAACCTGAGGATATTTGAAGTTTGAGGCAAATAGGTCCATTTGACCTGACGGAACACGAACATTTGAACCCAGGTCGGTTGCTTCATACTGCTGGTCATATTCAGGAATAAACCCGATGGAATCCTTGCTGGTGGTAAAACCTCCAACGATCACACCACTGTTCGTATAAGATCCACCCGGCCATACCAGGGGAAGACGGCTGGTGAATACGCCAACGCCTCCGCGAAGCTGAGCAGACTCGTCGCCTGAAAGATCCCAGTTAAATCCTACACGGGGCGAAAAGAGAACCTGTGATTTCGGCATCTGGCCGGCTTTTGCGCCCTGCATGTCCCATCCAGCTGCTTCAAGCTTGGGAATGGTAACTGAATTGAAGAGGGTATCGGTAATCGGCTGCGTCATAAAGATCGGCATATCGGCACGTACACCAAAGGTCAGCTTGAACTTATCGGATGCCTGGAATTCGTCCTGCGCATAAACTCCGAGCTGAAGCATGTTGAAGTTTGCTGCAGCCATGGAGCCGTCACCGGTGATATCGTCAACGAGTGAATAATAACGGGCATAACTGAATGCTTTGTTGTTATAGAAATCAGCGATGCTGTTAAACCGGTAGTAACCATAATTCTGGCGAACAAAGAGATTGTATACGTGGGCAAACTCGTTGGAGGTACCGAGGGTGATGGTATGTTTGCCTTTGTAAATGCTCAGGTTATCGGTGAGGACCAGCGATTTTTGGATCAGGGCGTTCCCTGTTGAATACTGTTCGGATCCAAAGTTAATGGTTCCTTTTCCGTCGAGGATCTGAACGGCCGGGAAATCGGCACCCATCGGATCACGGTCATCGTTCACATCGGTATAGACTACCATCAGGCTGTTCGACATGTTGTTGAAGTTCGACTTCAATTCGGCAGTGGTTGAATTGGTTGTACTTGGGAAATAGACCCCTGCATTATAGAAGTTGATCGCTCCGCCGGTTGAGCGGGATGGCCCTAATGATTTGTGGTTGGTGTAGCTGTGACGGAGCATCAACTTATGATTCTCGTTGATGTTCCAGTCTAACCTTGCCATCAGTTTATTTGATTTAAGCTCCCTGGTGTTATCAATAAATCCACCGGGATCATAGCCGTATTTACTGCCCAGGTAATCAGAAAGGGCATTGATATCGGCCTCTGTGGAATTTCCGGCATACCCTGAATAAACGAAAGGTTGCGGAGTTTGGTCGCGCTGAACTTCAGCATTGAGGAAGAAGAAAAGCTTGTTCTCAATAATCGGACCCCCTACGCGGAAACCTGAAGTGATAGCCGTAAAGTCAGCTAAAGGCTTTCTAAGGCTTTCGATGGAATCTTTGGTCAGTCCTTCGGTTTTCAAGGTTGCGTAAGGAGTTTTTCCTGACAGTTTTTCGTTGCGGTAGAACCCATATACGGATCCCGTAACCTTGTTGGTACCCCTGCGGGTAACGGCATTGATGGAGGCTCCGGCAAATCCGCTGTTGCGGATATCATAAGGAGCCAGGGTAACCATAAACTGCTCAATGGCATCCATGGAGATAGGGGAGCCGCCGGTTTGACCGCCGTTAACGCCCGATGCAGCCAGGCCGAATACGTCATTCTGCGCTCCGCCATCGATCATCAGTGAATTATACCGGTTATTAACACCGGCTATGTTGATGGCACCGTTATCATCAACCGAAGCCTGCGGGGTGAGTCGGGTAAAGTCGGTCAGATCCCTGCTGATGGTTGGCATTACTTCGAGCTTCTCAAGTGGAATGTAGGTTTGAGCACCTGTCCGGTTTCCATCGAATACATTAACGCCGGAGCGCTTTCCGACCACCGCAACCTCGCCGAGCTTAACCTCGGTGGATTTCAGTGATGCATCGATTTTACTCGTCTGCCCCAAGGTGAGATAAAGATTCTCGCGGGTCCATGCTTCAAAGCCTACAAAAGTAACCTTAACGGTGTAAGGACCTCCGACATCCATGTTGGGTAGTCGGAAAAAGCCGGCAGCATCGGTGATTCCACCGAAAACAGAACCGGTAGGAATGTGCGTGGCTACTACCGTGGCGCCAGGCAGGGTAGTTCCATCCGGTCCGGTAACCTTACCGTTCATACCGGATGTGGTGATCTGGGAGAAGGCTCCAGCTGAAACCATCACGCCCATAATCAGTAACATCAAAATACGGGTCAACTTTCTCATACAATTAATTGTTTAGGTTATAATAAATTGATTGTTAATTATTTAAAAGTAGTGTGTTCCTCCACAAACAAAGTAAACCAATCTTCCTAAATCCAATCTAAAATAAACATTAAGTTTAATCTGCAAAGGGAATTATTAACTCGGTTATTAACATTATCAACCACTAATGAACCTTACCGAATGAATTCGTATTTTCGCCATAAATAGGGATTTCTATGAAAAAAACCGGGATTTTTTTAATGCTGTCAGGCCTGTTTTTTCTAACAGGATGCCTCAAGGAAGAAGGTGACGGCGGCACCTGCACCATCGCAGGCAAGGTGTATGCCTATGATTATGATGCTGAAATGAATAACCTCCGGGCGCAGTATTATGCCCCGGATGAGGATGTCTATATCATTTATGGACTGGATTCTATCCCGTCGGAACGGGTCCAGACCAACGACAAGGGTGCCTACCGGTTTGAATATCTTCGTCCCGGAACCTATACGGTCTATGTGTTCAGCAAAAATGTCCAGACGAAACTTCCCCCCGATCTTGCTGTCAAAAAGACGGTCATGATCCTTTCGAATAACCAGACAGTTTTCGTTGAAGATATCGAGATAAATAAGTAACTCTATCATGAATAACCCCATTTGCACCCTGGTTCTTTGCTGCCTCATCCCGGGAGGCTTATTCTCCCAGGCACTTACCAGGAAGGAAGCGAACCAGGCAGCCGTAAAATCCATATCGGAGTATGAAACCAGTACGCTTGAACGGAAAGCAAAGCCCGTACTCGAATCCTTTACCCGATATGATGAGGCCGGCAACCTGCTCGAAATAATTGAACGGGACAACAGCGGCACGGTTATTCTCCATGAATCCTATGAATTCAATGCCGACGGCCAGAAAACCTCAGAGATTCAGTATGAACCTGACGGAAAGATCAAAAAGAAACATGTTTACAAGTATGTGAACGGATTGCGTACCGAACGCCTGACATACGATAAAAACGGAACGCTGATCACGCAGAAGAAATACGTGTACGAGTTCCATCAAAAATGATGACCCCAGTAATTCCTGATCTTCTTGGCGCTTTCAGTCCCATTTCGCTCACAGAAATGGATTCGGTTAAACTGATGACCCGGTCGGATGAAAAATATCTTTGTCATATCGACCAGCTTCCGCAGCTTCTCAAAAAGGCTATTCCGGATTTCAATATACTGGAAAACCATGGTCAGCGCCTGCTTGGTTATGAATCCATGTATCTGGATACACCGGAGCATGAAATGTACCTGATGCATCACAATGGACGGCTTAACCGATATAAAATCAGGATAAGGGAATATACCGCATCACATGAGTTTTTCCTCGAGATCAAATTCAAGGATAACCACAGGGAAACCACCAAAAAACGAATACCTGTCGGACCGGACAGGGATTACTTTTCTCAGGAATCCAGGGCATTTCTGAAACAATTTTCCCGTTATTCCCCTGAGATGCTGGAACCCAAGCTGTTTTCGTCATTTCAACGTATGACCCTGGTTAACAACGATATTCAGGAGAGGATTACCATCGATTTACAGCCTTCCTGGTTTAACGGGTCCAAAAGGATTGAATTGCCGCAAATTGTGATCATGGAGGTGAAATCGGCCAAAACTTCAAATACCCGGGGATTCGGATTGCTTCTCCGCGATGCCCGAGTACTGCCCCGCAGGTTGAGCAAATACTGCACGGGTACCATACTCCTGTATCCTGCAATCAAGCACAACCGATTCAAGGCAAAAATGTTACATTTGAAAAAACTGGATAAAACTTTACAATATGCTGAACCTATTAGCGCCATTCTTTAGCCCGGATCAAACCCTTGGGTTTATCCAGGCCGCTGCTGACCAGGGAGTCGAGGCCATCCGGATTCTGGGCGTTAAGCTGATTAATCCCGGTGATTTTTTCGAACTGCTCCTCCGGTTCCTTTTCAACCTGATCGTTACCGTTGTCATCATCCGATTCCTTTACTATCCGCATTCGCGGCGCAAGGACTACTTTTTTATATACATGATTTTCAGCGTTGTGGTATTCCTTGTTTGCTATTCACTAGCCAGTGTCTCCCTCCAGCTGGGATTTGCGCTGGGACTATTTGCAATTTTCGGAATCCTTCGATACCGGACGGATACCATCCCGATCAAGGAGATGACCTATCTGTTCCTGATGGTTGGAATTTCCGTGATAAACTCACTCACGGACAAGTCGGTCAGCTATGCAGAGCTTCTTTTTACCAACCTGGTGATCATTGCCGTTACCTGGTATCTTGAAAAAATCTGGATGCAGAAAAAGGAGGATTTCATGGATATCCGGTATGAAAAAATTGAACTTATTCTTCCTGAAAGACGTGCTGATCTTATCCAGGACATTAAAAAACGGACAGGCCTGAACGTCTATCGTGTCAGCATCGATCGCATCAATTTCATGCGGGATACCGCCAAAATCAGGATTTTTTACCGACAGGATTCGAACGTCGGGCCGATTAGTAAAGAGGCCCCCAAACAGACGCCACCGGTTGATTCATGAGATTTACCGCATTTTTTTTACTGCTGTTCTTGGCGGCACTGACTCCTGCCAGGTTATGGTCGCAGCATCAGGATGTTCAGCTTTGGTCGGGCATCGGAATCCGGACAGACCTGACCCCGAAGCTTCGGATCAGTCTTGAGGAGGAAGCCCGCTATTTCGATTATCTCAGCAGGCTCGACAAGCTTAACACCGATCTCTCTCTGGATTACCAGCTGACCAAATCAATTGCTTTCGGTACCCTGTACAGGCTTATCGCCAACCGCGATGCAGATGGCTATTTCGACATGAAGCACCGTTTTGACGTATCGGTTGAATTTCAGAAAAAAGTATCAGCCTGGACGTTTGGCGCCCAGGCCACTGCTCAAAAAACATATCCTGAATTCAATCACAGCCGGGATTGGTATGTATCGGACGACTATTTGCGGGCAGAGGGGGAGATAGCCCACGAACTGAAGAATAAAAAAACCGAGCCCTATGTGAATCTTGAGCTCTGGTATCTTATGCCCCAGGGGCAACCATCATTTATTGATCAGTACCGCCTGACCTTTGGGATAAAGCATAAAGTAAATAAAATCAACCGCTGGAAATTTTATTACCGGATTCAGCAGGAAATCCAGGTAGCAGACCCGCTATTCGCCCATATTATCGGGATCGGGTACACCTATGTCTGGAAGCGTTGATTCTGCGTCTTCCCATTTGTACAGCTTGTCAGAAGGCCTCATTTTCCGTGGGCACCGGATGGCTGCCCGTTCACCTTTCTGAGCCCGTTCAACCCTACCCTTATCCGTATGAATTTCGTCTATGGTCAACCGGATCAGTCCGGTGGTAGGCCCGATAACAAGAACTTCATCCCCAATTGCGAGGTCGCCGTTTTCGAGCAGAAATTCCGCCACACTGATACGGGGATAATAGTTGGTCCCTTTCCCCAGATATTTTTTTCTGCGGGTTGCTTTAGACCCGTATACCGGGCTCCATTCCCCCAGCCGCTGACCGAGATAATACCCATCCCAGAATCCCCGGTTGAACACGGTCGACAGCCGCTCGTTCCAGTTTTTTACCTTTTCCGGATTATAGCTGCCGTCCGCCAGGCTTTCAACCGCTTCCCTATAGCATGAGGTGACGGTGTTGACATATTCCGGCGGCCTCGCCCGGCCTTCAATTTTAAGAACGGTTATTCCAGCTGCAAGGATCCGGTCGATAAAATGAATGGTGGACAGATCCTTGGGTGACATGATGTACTGGTTATCGATCTCCAGTTCATCACCGGATTCGATATCTTCAACCCTGTAGGCTCTGCGACAGGCCTGAAGGCAGCTACCACGGTTGGCAGATGTATTGTACTGATGCAGGCTGAGGTAACACTTTCCGGAAACCGCCATGCAAAGGGCTCCGTGTACAAAGAGTTCCAGCCTGATAAGTTTTCCTGAGGGTCCCTTTACCTGGTTCAGCCCGATCTGCCTGCTTATCTCCGCTATCTGGTCCAGGGTTAGTTCCCGGGCCAGGACCATCACATCGGCAAATTGAGCATAAAACCGTACCGTTTCAAAGTTGGAAATATTCAGCTGGGTGGAAAGGTGAACCGTGATACCCTTTTCCCGGGCGTAGGAGATGACCGATTGGTCCGATACAATAACCGCCGAAATTCCAGCTCTGGCGGCCTCATCAATGACATGGCGTGAAAGGTTAATCTCGTTATCGTAAATAATGGTATTCAGCGCCAGGTAGGTTTTCACGCCCTGCATCCGGCAGTAACGTGCAATGAGAGGCAGGTCCCCGGTCCTGAAATTCCGGGTGGATCCTGACCGCATGTTGAGATGCTCCACGCCAAAATAGACTGCATCGGCGCCAGCTCCCACCGCAGCACGCATGGCCTCGAACGTGCCGGCCGGTGCCATCACTTCTATATTTTTCCTGTCGATTGGGGAAGGATTCATCTTTATCAGGAGAACCATTTACGGATCCAGGTGGCTGCTTCGGGAAGGCCGGCGGGATCCTGTATTCCGATTTTCAAAACCGGCTTGCCGATCGCTGTTCCAATCAGGCTCCAGTATGTGTCATAACTAACTAAAACTCTTGATGCAGAAATAATCGCAGCCATCTCGCTTTCGTTAAAATCACCGCATGCCGGAAAAACCGTGCAGCCGGTCCGCTGACCGATGCGCTCGGCCAATTTCCGTGTATTTGCAGCTCCGATAACCACAGTTGGCTTTTCAACCAGGGAAACCAGCCCGATTAACCGGTCCTCCTCCATCATGGGTTCGTTTTCCTGCACCTCAAGTGCCAGGGCGGCAAATCCGCCCATGAATTTTTCCGGAAGCCAGTCAGGATTGAAACCGGCGGGTGCAAAATCCAATCCACCCTGATCATCTTTGACCTCAAAAACCTCCGCCAACCTGAACAATCGTTCACGCTGATTCCCGCCGTTGCTTTTCGGGACCCGGCCAATGCAGAAATCAAAAATTTTGGTCTTGCGCTTCAGGTGGCGGTAGAGTTTCTTACCTTCAAGATCGATAAAATAGTCCGGCATCAGATCCCGAACTCCGCCGATCATCTCATCGGGCCTATCAGAATAGGAAATAATCTCATCAACATGTGGATTTCCCTGAAGTATCCAGAATAATGAGGCTGGTAAAACAGCATAAATATAACTGTCTGTAACCTGAGTTTTCAGGCCCCGGATCAACGGTGTGGCCAAAAGGATTTCCCCGGGGTTTTCGGGGAACAGGATCATGAACCGGACTTCTGTCAATCTGCAGTTATTCAATATTTACAAGCACATGAACCTTATTGTCCATGCATTCGACCACACCCCTTTTGATGTCGAAAAAATGGGTGATCCCGGATGCATCGATCACTTTGATCTTACCCGTTTCCAGGGTGGAGATTAAAGGAGCATGGCCCTTCAATATTGCGAAAGCACCGTTCGATCCTGGCAGGCTGACAAGCCTGACCGTGCCGCTGAAGATTCTGGATTCGGGTGTTAAAATTTCGAGGTGCACAGGCTTATGTTTTTATTTACGGGCAGCTGCGAGCATTTTTTCACCTTTTTCAATCGCTTCTTCAATCGGACCAACGAGGTTAAAGGCAGCCTCAGGATATTGGTCAACCTCGCCATTCATGATCATTTTAAAACCTTTGATGGTATCCTCAATGGACACGAAGGCTCCCGGCCGGCCGGTAAACTGTTCAGCCACATGGAAGGGCTGTGAAAGGAACCTTTGGATTCTGCGAGCCCGGTGGACGATTAGCTTATCGTCTTCGGAAAGTTCGTCCATACCCAGGATGGCAATGATATCCAGAAGCTCGTTGTATCGCTGGAGGATTTCCTTCACCCGCTGGGCTGTCTCATAGTGTTCCTTACCTACAATTTCAGGCGTCAGTATTCGTGAGGTAGATTCCAAAGGCGCAACAGCGGGGTAAATACCTATTTCGGCAATCTTCCGGCTGAGTACCGTTGTTGCATCAAGATGAGAAAAAGTAGTAGCTGGCGCAGGGTCGGTGAGGTCATCAGCAGGTACATAAACTGCCTGCACTGAAGTTATGGATCCTCTTTTGGTGGAGGTGATCCTCTCCTGCATGGCACCCATTTCGGTAGCCAATGTGGGCTGATATCCAACAGCGGAAGGCATTCGGCCAAGCAAGGCTGAAACCTCGGATCCAGCCTGGGTGAAACGGAAGATGTTATCCATGAAGAACAGGATGTCCCTTCCGCCTGATTTCTCATCCCCGTCGCGGAAATACTCAGCAAGTGCCAATCCCGAAAGGGCGACGCGTGCCCGGGCTCCGGGCGGTTCATTCATCTGACCGAATACAAGTGCAAGCTTGCTGTCAATCAACCGCTTGCGATCCACCTTTGTCAGATCCCAGCCTCCCTTGTTCATATCTTCGACAAACGCGGGGCCATAATCAATAACCCCGGATTCAAGCATTTCACGCATCAGGTCGTTGCCTTCGCGGGTACGCTCACCCACACCGGCAAAAACCGACAAGCCTGAATAGGCCTTGGCTATATTGTTAATCAGCTCAAGAATCAGAACGGTTTTCCCAACCCCTGCACCCCCGAACAAGCCGATTTTTCCGCCCTTTGAATAGGGTTCAATCAGGTCAATAACCTTGATCCCTGTGAAAAGAACCTGGTTTTCAGTACTCAGATCCTGAAATTTTGGGGGCTCGCGGTGAATCGGATAGCCGCCTTTCCGGTTGAGCGGCCCAAGTCCGTCAATCGGCAGGCCTGTTACATTGAGGAGGCGCCCGCGTACCTGGTCCCCAACGGGTATACAGATCGGTCCGCCCGTAGTTTTTACGGACATTCCCCTGGACAATCCGTCAGTGGAGTCCATTGCGATGGTCCTTACCGTGTTTTCACCAATATGCTGCTGACATTCGACCACGAGAACCGTACCATCCTCGCGCTTTACCTCCAGCGCTTCATAAATATCAGGTAAAGCAGAATTTCCTGATATAAACTCTACATCGACAACGGGTCCGATAACCTGTAAAACTTTTCCTTCATTCTCAACCATTGCTGCGGTTTTAATTACGATTCAAAAATAACTTTTATTAACGCACCCGGCTAATCAGATTCCGGGTAAATATTTCGAGCTCAACTTTGCGCTCCTTTTCGACAGGAATCTTCCCGATAATTTTAAGCGCAAGTTTCGAGTATTCAATAACTTTCTCCTTGGTAAACTGGTCTATTTTCAGCTGCCTGAATATTTCCAGCACCTCATTGATCTTCCTTTCCGGTTGTGGGTAGTCTTCAGACATGAGCGATTCCAGTTGACTGATCTGAACCGGGCTGCCAATCTCAAGGGCCTTGATAAGAAGATAAGTTTTTTTATCTGCAAGAATGTCGCCGCCGATATTCTTACCGAAAGTCTCGGCATTGCCAAATGAGTCGAGGAAATCATCCTGAAGCTGAAATGCCATACCGATTGCGAGGCCAAGATCATATACCCGGGCTGCCCATTTGGGCTCCGCTCCTCCGATTATGGCTCCGATCTGCAGGCTTCCTGCAATCAGAACCGCTGTTTTCAGCCGGATCATGTTAAGGTACTGCTCAACCGAAACCGAATCCATTCTTTCAAAGTTCAGGTCAAATTGCTGGCCTTCACAAACCTGAAGTGCGGTCGAGTTAAAAACTGATAACACATCCGGCAAGACTTCCTTTTCACATGAGGCAATAAAGATATTGGACTGGATGGCCAGAGCATCCCCCGAGAGAATCGCCCGGTTCACGTCCCACTTTACATGAACCGTCGGAAGGTTTCTTCTGAGAAAGGCCTTGTCCATGATGTCATCATGAAGAAGGGTGAAGTTGTGGAACATTTCAATGCCCAAAGCCGGTAAAACAGCCTTTTCCACATCATCGGAGAAGAGCTGGCAGCCCATCAGAACAAAAACAGGACGAAGCCTTTTGCCCCCGTTTGACAGGGCATACCAAATGGGTTCGTACAATTCCCGCGGCTCCATGATGTGGTTTTGTCTCCGGATTTCATCATCGATCAGGCTTTGTAATTCATCCAGATTTCTCATGCAGGTTTTTGATTGGTTATTGATAAAGCAGCCTTATCGCGCAGAATTTTTCGGAGCAGAATTGAAGGAACCAGGAACAAATTGGTTATTACCGCGATGAGCAAAGTCAGGCTGATCAGGAAACCCATTGCTTTTGTGCCGCCAAATTCGGAAGCCACAAAGATCCCGAAACCGATAAAAAGAACGGAAACCGTGTAGATAACGCTCACCCCAACCTCCCGGAGAGTCTGGATAATGGCAACCTCCGGATCGATTCCGGGACATGAAAGCTGCTGCCGGAATTTCGAAAGGAAATGGATGGCGGTATCCACGGCAATCCCGTAGGTGACGCTGAAAACCAGCAAGGTTGATGGCTTGATTGAGATATGGGTAAAGCCCATCAGGCCAGCCGTAAAAATCAGCGGCAGGAGATTTCCAAAAACGGATACCAGAATCATACTGGGGTTCCGGTAAATCCATGCGATAAACAATCCGATCATTAATATCGCAAGACCCAGACTCTGAATCAGGTTTCTGACCAGATATTCCGTGCCAAGGGTATACTTCATGCTGGACCCGGTCACCAGCGTCCGGTAAGGTCCGGGCGGAAACAGGGAGTCCAGCCTGTTTTGAAGCAGGGATCCAATCTCCACCATCCGGTCATTTCCGACATCCGCAATCCGGAAATTGATCCGCATATTCTGCTTGGTGGAATCAATGAAAGTTGAAACGATCTTATTCCCTTCCATCTGACCGGATAAATAGGGCAACAGGAAGGCTCTCTCCTGCTGACTCGGCAATGAATAGTACTTTTCGTCGCCGTTATAATAAGCCTGACGCGCCATTTTCATTCCGTCAGCTATGCAAAATGACCGGGCGAGGTCGGGAAATCCTGCTGCATACTTCTGGAAGTCCTCAACTTTTTTGAGAAAGCCCATGGACAGAACCCCGTTCGGTTTGTTCGTGTTGATGGCAACCTCCAGAGGCATGACTCCTCCCACATTCCGCTCAAAGAACTTAAGATCCTTGTATACGTGGTTTTCTTTCGGAATATCATCCAGGATAAAACCGGTCGACCGCATTTTTGTAATTCCGAAGGTTGAAAGAACCACGATCAGGACCACGATAGCGTAGATCCAGTTCCGGCGGAAGCGGACATAATAGACGATCCTGTCAACCACCTTGTTCATCAGGAGGCTGTCAAGGTGCCTGGTATGCCTGGGTCCGGGTGGCGGCATGAAGGAGAAAAATACCGGAACCAGAACCAAACAAAGCAAATATAAAACCATAATATTCACCGAAGCAATCAATCCAAAGGTCCTGAGCATCTGATTGTTGATTACCATAAAGGTTGCAAAGCCGGCAGCCGTGGTAAGGTTCGTCATGAATATCTCAGCACCCACCTTCTGTATGACCCGCTGAAGGGCTTTTACCTTGTTTTTATGCCGTGAGTATTCCCCGTGATATTTGTTCAGGAGGAAAATATTATTCGGAATTCCGATAACGATCAGCAGGGCCGGTATTGTCGCATTCAACACGGTTATCTGCGATCCGATCAGCACCACCATTCCGAGTGCCCAGACTACGCCGATGGATACAATGAACATTGATACCAGGACGGTGCGTAAGGATCTGAAAAAGAAGAACAGGATCAGGGTTACTGCGAGAGCCGCCAGGATGAGGAATTTGATAAACTCACGCTGGATGATTTTGGACAGTGTGGTTCTGACATAGGGTAGTCCTGAATAGTGAACCCCGATGTTCTGCTTTTTTGAGTAGGCACCTGTCAGATCCTGCATCTCCTGAACGATCCTGACCCTTTCAGGGGTATCCAGGCAATCCTGGCTCATGGTCATAACCACCAGGATCATGTGTGACGAATCTGAATAAACCAGGTCGCGGTAAATCGGCAAGGACCTGAATTTGGTAACCAGGGAGTCGAGCTGGGGCTGGTCCGTTATCGTATCTGGAAAAACCCGGTAGAGTTCAAAAGTCTTTAAATCAATGTTTTTCCTGATATTTACCGCATCATAAACGGATAGAACGCTGGTAATACCCTCAATTTTTCGAATATTTTTTGTGAGGTTTTTGAATTCGTCAAGTCGCTCCAGCGTATAAAAATCAGGATCCTCGAATCCGAAAAAAAAGAGGCCCGCCTCTTCGCCAAACATTTTGTTGAACTGTTCCAACTTGATTGAAACACTGTCAGTATCTGGCAGCATCCCGGAATAGCCATGGTCGATCTTCAGGTCTTTCATTTCCCAGATCATAAAGAGCGTAATCACGCCGATCCCGATAGCAAAAGCAAGCCGGTTGCGTAGAATGAGTCGGGCTATGCTACTCCAGAACATCAGGGAAGTTTAATCGGTTTCAGACCCATTTCACCAAGTTTTTGCTCCAGTATCGCTATATTTCTTGGGCGCGCAACAACCTTTCGGTTTTTGTCAACCAGGATCATGGTGGGAGTGGCCCTGATTCCATAGTCATAAGCAATGGAGCAGTCCCAACCCTTCAGTTCCGAATGATTAATCCAGGTATATCCGCCGCGGTCCAGTGCATTCTCCCAGTCAGCCTTTTTATCGTCTACGGAAATGGCAAAAACTTCCAGATCATTACGGCTATACCGGTCGTAAAGTGCCTTCAACTTAGGCAGCATCTCCGTGCAATGAGGACACCAGCTTGCCCAGAAAACCACAAGTTTAAACCTTGATGGGGTTTCTGACATGATAACCGCGCCATCCTTTTCGCGGGGAATCACAATTTCCGGAACCTGCTTTCCCGGAGCTGTTTTCTGATAGGAAGCAACGATATCGCCGATTTCGGCTTTTCGTTTCTCATCCGTGCAGGAGGCCTGGGCTAAATAAAACTCTGTCAGATAGGCAAAAAAAGCATCAAAATCGGTTCGTTCCGCCCAATCGGCAACATCCTGAAGAATAAACTCGAACAGTACGTCATTCACAGCCGCGGCCGACATCAGCTTGTCGAGTCCCTTGTTCATCGCATCCTCCAGGCTGGCAGGAGGTATTGTCCTCTGGAATAAACTGAAATAGAGCCGGATCTTATTGGGCAGGCCCGGACTATACATCAAGGAGGTATCGTGAAAATCTGTTTCATCCCAGAAATGCTCCAGGATATAATTCATTTCGTTCTGCTTAAGAATATTGGAAGGAACTTTGGGAGACAGTTCCATTTTAAGGAATCCGGCCGCGAAACTTTTGGGATACCGGGCAATAATATCCCGGGTTACTTTTTCCGGATCCGAGGCGCGGACCTTCTGAAGCTCACGCAGAACCTGATCACGGAAAGGATCACCGGCAGGATAGAGCCCGGCCAGCCGTTGGAGGGCTTCGGCTTTACGGTTCATCCCGACATAATACTGCATGTATTCGTTAAGTAGCTGATTTTCTTGAGATTCCAAAACTATTAACGAATCGATTATGGCATTGAAATCCGTTCGCATCCGGATTTGCTCGCGGTTAAAAATAAAATCCCAGAACTGCTCCGGACCCACCACAATCCGATAAAGACCGGGGTGAGCAGTGGATGGCAAACTAAAGGCAAAGCTACCGTCAGCGGACACTTTAGCTGAATCAAGCATCTGCGTTTTCATTCCAATGTACTCAAACAGGTAAGCTTTACGCGTCGGGATCGAGTCGACCTGGATGCGAATCGCATATTGAGCCGGTAATTGAAGCTGAATGAAAAACAGGAAAATGAGGATGCCGGCTTTTCTCATACGGAGGGTATTAGGATGTCAAGGCCTCTGCGCCGCTGACAATCTCAATTATTTCGCTGGTAATGGCGGCTTGCCTTGCTTTATTATATTCAAGCGTCAGGTCCCTGATCATGTCTGTTGCATTATCCGTAGCCTGGTGCATGGCAGTCATCCTTGCGCCATGTTCCGATGCCTGTGAATCAAGCAGGGATTTATGCAGTTGTATCCTGAGAGCCTCCGGGATCAGGCGGGTCACCAGATAGTCAAGGTCGGGCTCAAAAATGAAAAAGGGCTCGGTCCTGCTGCCTGCTTCAGCCGCAGATGGCTGAACGGGAAGAAATGGTTCAACCATTACCACCTGACTTGCAGCATTTTTAAACTGATTATATATCAACTCTATGCGATCATATTCACCTTTAATGAACTGATCCATCAGCTGATTGGCGAATTTTTCAGAACGAATAAATGCGGGCTTATCAAGAAGATCGTTATTCTGGGGCCAGCTGCTGAATCCTTTGGTTTTCAGGACTTCGCCTCCCTTTTTTCCGATTATTGTCATATGCAGGTTGCCCCGCTCCCTTTGCGCGGCGTACCGTGTTGAAGCCAGTTCTATGACCGCCTTGACGATGTTTGAGTTGAATCCGCCGCAAAGTCCCCGGTTGGCTGAAACGACCACCAGCAATACTTTTTGCGGCTCGCGGTTTTGGGTGAGCGGGCTGATTTCATTTTCCTCTGCGGCCGTGCTGACATGCCCGATTACCTGATGCAGCCGGGCTGCATAGGGTCTGATCTGGATAATGGCATCCTGGGCTTTTTTCAACTTGGCGGCCGACACCATTTTCATGGCGCTCGTTATCTGCCGGGTTGATTTCACCGAGGTGATTCGCTGTCGTATTTCCTTTAAGCTTCCCATTTCCTCGGAATTACATTAGGCCCGGTATTTAGCAGTAAGTTCAGCAGCCGTTTTTGTCAGGATGTTCTCCGCCTCTTCGGTAAGGAGCCCCTTCCGGAATTCTGCAAGCAGTTCCGGATATTTCATTCCCATATATTCAAGAAAATCCGCCTCGAACTCCTTAATCCTGGATATCGGAACGTTACTGAGCAGACCACGCGTTCCGCAGAAGAGTATTGCAATCTGGTTTTCTACCGGATAAGGGCTGTGAAGATTCTGTTTGAGTATTTCCACATTCCGGGCTCCCTTGCCGATGACGCTCAGCGTGGAGGCGTCGAGATCTGAACCAAATTTTGAAAAGGCTTCAAGTTCCCTGTACTGAGCCTGGTCAAGTTTCAAAGAACCGGCCACTTTTTTCATCGATTTGATCTGTGCATCACCCCCGACCCTGGACACCGAAATACCGACATTGATAGCCGGCCGTATACCCGAGTTAAACAAATTCGATTCAAGGAAGATCTGGCCATCCGTAATAGAGATGACGTTCGTTGGAATATAGGCTGAAACGTCGCCGGCCTGCGTTTCGATAATCGGCAGTGCCGTAAGGGATCCCCCCCCCTTAACGAGAGATTTTAATGCCGCAGGAAGATCATTCATGGTTTTAGCCACCTCATCACTGTCGATGATTTTGGCAGCCCTTTCCAGTAATCTGGAATGCAGGTAGAATACGTCACCCGGATAGGCTTCCCTGCCCGGAGGTCTCCGGAGTAGCAGGGAAACTTCGCGATAAGACACGGCTTGCTTTGACAGATCGTCATAAACAATGAGGGCGTCCCGGCCGGTATCACGGAAGAATTCACCGATGGCTGCACCGGCAAACGGGGCGTAAAACTGCAGTGCTGCAGGGTCGCTGGCGGTAGCCGTTACAATGACAGTATACGGCATTGCGCCATGCTCCTCCAGTGTTCTGGCTATCTGGGCAACTGTTGAGCCTTTTTGTCCGATTGCCACATAAATGCAATAAACCGGCTGGCCCTTTTCGTAAAACTCTTTCTGATTGATAATGGCATCCACGGCAATAGCAGTTTTTCCTGTTTGCCGGTCGCCGATAATCAACTCCCTCTGGCCCCGTCCGATCGGGATCATGGCATCGATGGCCTTGATACCGGTTTGGAGCGGCTTGTTAACCTTCTGCCTGAAAATTACACCCGGAGCTTTTCTTTCCAATGGAAGATCCAATAACTCACCGGTAACCGGTCCTTTTCCATCCAGGGGTTCACCGATAGTGTTGATCACCCGCCCGAGCAGGCCTTCACCAACCGGGATGGATGCAATCCTTCGGGTTCGCTTAACCTGGGTTCCTTCCCGGATTCCTTCAGAGGGTCCCAGGAGCACCGTGCCCACGTTATCCTCTTCCAGATTCAGGACAATGCCCATTACCCCGTTATGGAATTCAACCAGTTCATTTGCCTGAACATTTGAAAGGCCATATACCCTTGCAATTCCGTCGCCTACCTGCAATACGGTTCCAACCTCTTCCATGCTGGCATCAAGGTTCAGCCCTTCCAGCTGCTGTCTTAAAATCTGCGAAATCTCCGCCGGTTTAATACTTGCCATGTTCCGTTATTTCTTTGATTCTCGTAATTCAGTTTTTATCTTT
>MEOR01000124.1:0-14854 GCA_001769295.1 Bacteroidetes bacterium GWF2_49_14
CGCCTTATCTACGGCACTTCCACCTGGTTCAAAATTCCTGTGATAATATCATCGGCCTTAACATCCTCTGCCTCAGCTTCATATGTTAGTCCGATCCGGTGCCGAAGAACATCATGACAAACCGCTCTGACATCTTCGGGTACAACATACCCCCTGCGTTTGATAAAGGCAAAGGCTTTTGAAGCCTGGGCCAGGCATATGCTGGCGCGAGGGCTTCCTCCGAAGGAAATATACCTCTTGTATTCAGGTAGTTTATATTCTTCAGGCTGGCGTGTGGCAAAAACCAGGTCCACAATATATTTTTCAATCTTTTCATCCATATAAACTTCCTTGACCACCTCTCTTGCCCGAATGATGGCCTCGGGACTCAGTATCTTATTTGCACGTGGAAACTCCCTGGCCATATTTTGCCTGATGATCAGGCTTTCCTCATCCTTGTTGGGATAGCTGATAACTACCTTAAGCATGAACCGGTCTACCTGAGCTTCGGGAAGGGGATATGTACCTTCCTGTTCAATAGGGTTTTGCGTGGCCAGAACCAGAAAAGGCTCCTGAAGGGGATAGGTGTGAACACCCAGGGTAACCTGGCGTTCCTGCATGGCTTCCAAAAGCGCGCTCTGTACCTTGGCGGGTGCCCGGTTGATTTCATCGGCCAAAATGAAATTACTGAAAATGGGTCCTTTCCTTACAACGAAGTCTTCGCTTTTCTGACTGTAAATCTGCGTTCCGATCAGGTCGGCCGGCAATAGGTCAGGCGTAAACTGTATTCGAGAGAACCCGGCATCAATGGTACTGGCGAGTGTCCGGATTGCAAGGGTTTTAGCCAGGCCAGGGACCCCCTCCAGCAATAGGTGCCCATTGGACAATAAACCGATTAATAAACTGTCAATCAGATGTTTCTGCCCAACGATCACCTTATTCATTTCCAGGGTGATCATCTCAACAAATCCACTTTCCTGCTGGATCTTCTCATTTATGAGCCGGATGTCGATAGAGTTCATATTTTGATACTTTTTAACGCTCCGAAAGTAGCAGAAAGGAGTATTAATTTTTTGATATTTTTGTTAACGTATGTTAACCTCAGAAGCCCCTAAATACAGGTATTTCATTGAACTGGCCTTCGATGGGACCGGCTACAGCGGCTGGCAGGTTCAGCCGGGCAATCCTACCGTTCAGGAATATCTTAACAAATCCTTGTCAACCCTGTTGAAGGAATCTGTCAACCTTACCGGTTGCGGAAGAACCGATGCAGGAGTCCATGCATCTCATTTTGTCGCACATTTTGATACCCTTGACGCAGTTCCTGACACTGACCAACTGGTCTATCGTCTCCGCCGGTTTCTGAATTCGACTGTCAGGATTGACCGGATTGTTCAGGTTAAGAGTGATCTTCATGCCCGCTTTAATGCGTCCTCCCGCACATACCATTATCTTATTGATACGCAGGGCGGGCCTTTCCATTCAAGTTTTTCCTGGAAGCTGGCCCATGCGCTGGATTTGAAAAGCATGAATGCCGGAGCACATTTCCTGATTGGAAAACAGGATTTTACTAGCCTGAGCAAATTGCATACGGATGTCAAGACCAATTTTTGTACAGTCACAGAGGCAGCCTGGTCAGAAATATCAGGATTCCTTGTTTTTCGGATTCGGGCTGACCGGTTCCTGAGAAACATGGTTAGAGCTGCTGTCGGTACCTTAGTTGAAGTAGGCAGGGGGAGAATTGAACCCGCAAGAGTAAAGGCAATCCTTGAGGAAAAGAACCGGTCTTCTGCCGGGATTTCGGTCCCGGCATGCGGATTGTTTCTGACGCAGGTTGACTATCCGGCGGAGCTTTTTGCGACGGAGCCGGTCTCACCTTTCCCAAACCTGATCCGGCTGGGTTGATTAAGGCGCCCAGATATGCCAGGAGGCTTCAGCCTGTTCATGCAACATCCGCAGTCCATTCTGAATGGAAGCGCCGTGCTCCAGGCCCTCTCTTAGGAAGCCGGTCATATCCGGATTGTAAATCAGATCAAACAAGAAATGATCTGAGGTAAGTGCTGACCAGGCAAGGGGCAGCTTATTCCCGGGATCGGGATACATGCCAACCGGTGTGCAGTTAATCAGAAGTTTATGATCATGAATCATCGCAGGAGTCAGTTCGGCGTATGAAATTGCGGTTGGACTGCTTTTCCTGGATACCTGAAGATAAGGGATACCGCGTGATGCGAGCTGATGGGTAACCGCTTTTGAGGATCCCCCGGTACCAAGGACCATGGCTTTAATTCCCGTTGGTAAATCCCATTGATTCAGTGTTATATCGATGCCGATGCGGTCCGTATTATAGCCCGATAACCTTGGAAATCCTTTGGAACGGTCAATCCTGACAACATTCACGGCTCCGATAATCCGTGCTTCAGTTTCAATTTCATCCATAAAGTCGAGAACCGCCTCCTTGTAAGGAATCGTAACATTGAAACCGATCAGGTCTTTATGATTCTCCATCATCAGCGGTAGAGCGCTGATGTTCTCCATCTCAAAGTTCCGATACTCAAGACCGGATAGCCCCAGCCGGTTAAACTTTTCGGTGAAATATCGCTGCGAAAAAGAGTGCTTCAGCGGGAATCCGATCAGTCCCAACAGCTTTCGCTGACCATCCATACTGTCAGTTATGCTCTTTGTGTTCGGAACGCAGAAGGTCGTTGATAATCTTAACCGGGTTAAAGGTGGAAAGTGGCACTTCAACAAAAACGGTATTCCAGTTAGCCATCGATCCGTTCCAGAGGCCGGGAAGTTCCTGTGCTTTGATGATCTTTCCATCCAATGATTTCTGGCTGATGAATCCGGTAACCGGATCGGTAAAACTGGTCAGGTCAAATTTCCCACCTTTATAATTGCGCTCTGAGCATACAATATCAACAGGATTGAAATGAGTGGAGTTCTGAAGAATAGCTTCTTGTTCGGGGTTATTCCGGTCTATTTGAGAAGCTTCCACAATCTGCAGTGAGGTTGTTCCATCGGTGTTTTTAACCCAGAAAGGTCCGCCTCCCGGTTCGCCTTCATTCTCCACCATGCCGCAAACGCGGATTGGCCTGTTAAGTTTGGTTCGCAAATACTCAATCTTCTGATCCTTCTTCCAGTTTTCACTTCCCTCCGGTGGAATTACCCTGAGCTTATGTTCAACGAAAGCCCAGATGGAATCAATTACTTTCATGGATGGTTGAGTTGAATGATCCAACCCGTTCAGAAACGCAAAAATCTGTTCCTGGTAGGAAATCAGTTTGCCAGCGAGCAACTGTTTAAATTTATAGGTATCTTCCTTGCAGCGGTCATGGCATACATTATCTATATTCTTGATGATGATCAGGTCCGCATCGATTTCAGTAAGATTCTTCAGCAGGGCACCATGGCCTCCCGGTCTGAAAATCAACTTGCCGTTCTCGTCCCTCAAGGGGTTATTCTCCTCATCCACGGCAATGACATCTGTGGATGGATGCTGGATGCTGTAGGATACATCGTAGGTAACATTATACTTAGCCTCATATGCTTTCTTAAGTTCGGCGAAATGTTCCTTCATCAGATCAACATTTTGCGGTAGTGAAGTGAAATGAACCAGACAGTTGTGGTTCCCGCTTTTAGCATAGTGGGCTCCCTCAACAAGATGTTCAGCATAGGCGGTCCTGATCTCGCCATGATAATCATGGAAAGGAATCAGTGCTTTGGGCAGGCTTCCGTAATTAAGGCCTTTTTCAGTCAACAGGGTGTTCAGGATTTTTTCGTACCGGCTTTCTTCCATAATTGTTTCGAAATCAAGGCCGCGGTTTTCCAGTGCATCAAGAAGCGTCTGGAAAAAGGGGAAATCTTGTATGTTTTCAAAGAAATAGTAAACCGAATCGGGTCCTTTATCCCTTAAAAAGTCCAGCTGGTTTTCACTGGTTCCCCGGTAAAGACTTCTGAATTCAAAGAGATGCTTGAACATTCTGGAGGCTGCACCGGACGCAGGAACAAATTTTACAATCCTGTGATTGCTGGAGTAATAGGTATAGAGCTCAATTAATTCATCAATCCGCTTGGGCGGGATTTGCTGTATGCCATACTTGGATGTTGCTGCTGCAACGAGTTTGATAGGTGGAAAACCATGGCTGAAATTCAGCAGTTGTTTTTCCACAGTTTCCCGGTTCATGCCCCGGTCAGCAATCTGACGCAGGTCTTCTGAGGTAAGTTTTTTTGCCATAATAATATTGAATTGCCCTTCCGGAATTGAGGCACCAAATTACAAAAATATGTGATGGAACACCGGGTGTTTATTCTTCTGATGAATTGCGGTCGGAGTTGGCGATCTCCCAGGTCAACGTAAATACCAGACGTACAGTCTCCTGCATCTGTTCGTAGAGTATTTTGTCCCAGGTGTCAGCAGGTTTGTGATAGTCGGGATGCAATCCGTTAAAGAAGTAAGCAACCGGAACCTTTGCGGACTCAAAAGACATATGGTCGGATCCTCCCAGGGATTGCTTTGAAGTTGACCGGAACTGAAACTCAGGCTTAAGGTCAGTCTGCAGAAGAGCTAATGCTGCCTGTCCGGCTTGGTGGAGCCACCCGTTTTCATCTCCCGAGAGGTACAGGTAAACATACTTCTGTTCATCGCTATGGTTTGCATCCCTGCGACCGATCATGTCCATGTTGACGGCAGCATGTGTTTTTTCCAACGGAACAATTGGTTTTTTAACATAGTACCGACTTCCGAGAAGTCCGATTTCCTCCCCGGAAACCGGGAGGAAAAGGATAGAACGGCGAGGCCGGTAACCTGATTCTGCAGCCTTGACGAAAGCCTCAGCAACCTCCAGGATACCAATGGTTCCGGATGCGTTATCGTCAGCTCCGTAACGAATGCCGACGGTGCTTTTCCCCAGATGGTCAAAGTGGGCGGTTACAATGACAAACTGGTCTTTCAGATCGGTTCCTTCAAGAATTCCGGCAACATTTTCGGCTACAAAAAAATCAGGATACTTCACTGCTTTCATCCTGATCCGGCCCGACCAGCGGGTATAGGTTTTCTTACCGGAATTCAACTCGTCTATGGCTGTGTTTAACTGTTCCTTCGTGATCCCCATGATCCTGGCTCCTGCATCAGCCGTGGAGTAAACATAGCTTCGGGTTTGCGGGCCCGGCGGGCTTTGAAGAGAAAGTGACATCATTCCGGTCTGACCGTAAACAGCTGCTGACCGGATCATACGTCCGGCGGTCTCATCGGAGGGATCAATCCGAACTGTTGAGATGGCACCTCTGGAATAGGCAATGGAGTCCTTGTTGCTTGAGAATTTACCGAAACCAGAAACAGAATTCCCTGTTGTTATATATTTCCCGTTTTTATCCTTCGGCTCTCCGGTTATATAGAGTACAATCTTTCCCTGCACATCAAGATCCTTATAATTGGAATATTTTGGGTGATCGATACCGAATCCGGCAAAAACGAAATCGTACTCACCGGTCACTTCCGGAACACTACCCTGGATCAGGAGATCCCGTTCCGAACGAATAGTGTCTGTACCCTGTATAAAATAGTATTCCTCCCATGCTGACCGAAATAGCCGGTACTCCTGGATATAGGGGTTCTCAGCAGTTCCCGGGTTGATGAGCCCCAATCTTTCAAACTCACCTGTCAGGTAATCAGCAGCTTTCGTGATTCCGGATTCACCTGTTTTACGACCCTCCATGGAGTCGCTGGCAAGAACCAGCATGTGCCGGCGTATGTCCTGGGTTGAGATGGATTCAATAGCGGTACCAAGGGTTTGGGCTGTGAGGGAAACACCCGATACCAGCATAATCAAAATGGAAAAGTATCTCTTCATCTTTTTAGAAATTCATTGTGACCTCAAAAATAGTCAAGAATCTAAATAAATTATTTATCGAAAAACAACAAAAATATTTCGTTTATCGATAAATAATTGTACATTTGAAGCAAAATTCAAGGAAATGAAAACTGAATCAGGCAACAGAGGGAAGCAGTCAAACCCGGATTCTTATGGAATCAGGCTCTTGGGGATGATTATCACGCTGATCATTATCCTTTACACCGTCAGCTTGATGGTTGAAAAGCTAAGATTTTAATTGTGAATACTTTAACCTTTCTATATTGTATAGCGGGTCGGATCCGCTAATCATCAGATTATGCCAATTCAAACCAACCTTGATCGGGTTATGGTAGCCAGAAGGATCAGTTTAAACGAACTGTCCGGGAAGGTGAATATCACTCAGGCAAACCTGTCGAACCTCAAGCGAGGCAAGGCAAGGGCAATCAGGTTTTCGACACTGGAGGCTTTGTGTGAGACGTTAAGATGTCAGCCTGCTGACCTGCTTGAATATTCGCCCGATCTTTATCTCTGGAGGGAGAAGCCGATAGATCTTATTGGCATTCTGAAAGGGAAAGCCAAATTGTAAGGTTTTGGCATTGAAATACGAATGGCCGGGTTTCCGGCCATTCCTATTTTAATCAGTTCCGCCAGAGGTAGCTGGCCTTGAAGAAAAACCCCCGCTTCATTTCCAGCCAGTCCGTACCGGGCTGGTACGTCTGTCCATTCCATTCTGACCGGTCATAAAGAGAACCATAGCCCAGGTGTACCACCGTTCCCGGAATGTACGTGAAGGAGATCAGAAAATCAGTAGATACATTTTTCTCAAAGGAATTATACTCAACAATACCCCTTATAAATAGCTTACTGTTAATCTGATACGTGTTCCGGCTCCGGAGAATGAGGTAAGAGAACTCCTGAGCTCCTCCCGTAAGCTGGTAGAAATCAGAATAGGTAAGGATCAGGTCCGATTGGAATTTTTCAAGTGGCTGGTAATTGAATGAGAATGTACCCGTGTTACCAAACCCGGTATAGGGATTTTCTACATAACGGGTAAGGAGACCAAACCGGTATTCCGTTTCAAATCGTAGTGATTTGAGAATCTGGGTACCACCAAAAACCAGAAAGCAATGTGTATTCAGTCGCTGGCCCCTGTACACTTCATTACAAGGATTGATATAGGCCATTATCTGGGTGGATCTCGGCCCCGCTGCAGATACACCGAATCCAAAATCAAGCTCAGTGAGACCTGAAGGGATGTCCTTGTTGATAATGCCAAAAAAACTGGGTCCAATTTTGTTAAAGAATCCCTTCTTAGGGTAATAGGAATAGTTGTAATTCAGACCAATTTTGTTTATGCCTGCTCTTCGGAGATATCCGCTCTCGGGGTTAAAATCAGTACCAACATGAAATAATTCGATACTGGCAGACAAGCGGTCCGTATTTTTTTTCAGGATCAATGTCCCCATCCAGTCATTCAAGGCAGTAGTATCCGGCTTTGCCTTGGTGGATGATCCCAGAAGATTCCATTCCAGGGTTGTGGACCGGTCGAATCGGTAACGACCATCGATCCCAGCCATTCGGTTAAAATTGTTTACGCCTTCCTTGTCTGTCAGGATGGTGCCTAAATAGGTGTCACCTGTAAAGGTGTGGCGGTACCGGCCAATAAGGTAATTGTTAAAGATACGGGTTGTATCGGTTTGTTTATCAGGCTCGTCAAGGGAATACAGGAGGGCAATCCGGTCTCGTTGAGAAATTTTTCCGGTGAGTTTTAACCCCACAAGTGGGTTGATGATCTGACGGGTATGGAAAGCATGCTGAAGAAATCCATATTCACTGATTCCGGCAATGTCAAAATTCTCCTTTCCTTCCTGGAAGAACGGCCGTTTTTCAGGGTAATAGAGGGCATATCGCTGGTTCTCCTGGATCTGACCTGCATCGGATTCAATCTGACTGAAATCGGGGTTAATGGTCATGTCGAGGGTCAACTGGGAGGTAATGCCTAACTTTCCTGTAAAACTGACCAGTGGCTGGTTCTGGGTAAGCAACAAGGCACCCTCGCGTTGTTCCTTAATTCTTGAATAGGTGAAGGCTGGCAGAAGTTCAACCAGGGTATAATGGCGTATATCGGTAAATGAGAATCCCTGCGTCTGCGTGAGAAAATTCATCCCACTTTCAGCTTTCAGGGCAGGCCAGCAAGATTGTTGTGACAGACGTTGAATTCTCCGTTCAAAAATAAAGCCCATCGTCACCGGTTCTGTCTTTTGATAGCGAAGGCTCTTGAAGGGAACAAAGATCTCTACAGTATATCCGGTTTCGGTAATGACTCCCTTGGAATAGAAAACATAATCAGCACCGGTGTCCTCATGGTTTGAACCAGACCGGCCATCTTCCTGGATTCCGAAAGGATTGACATAAAGTGTCACCAGGCTCTGCTGGTCAAAGTAGGGGTCAAGGTTGATACAAACCCAATCCTCCTTCTTTATCTGATCCCGGGCAGAAATGGTGGCTTTAAGCTTACCAGGTTCCGGGTCCCGGCAGTCAAATGCCACGTAGAAACCGGTGGCATCGCTGGTTATCATCGCAGTTGTACTGAATTCACACTTTTTTCCAAATTCAGGTGTATAGGAGATGAAATCCTGATATGGCACTACCTGTTTCCATATAGTATCGTCAAGAAAACCATCGACAACAGGAGCCACTTCGGTCCTTTTGACCGGTATAACCGATTGGGCATACTGGTTGTTCCAAACGAATAATGCAATGATTACAAGGGAGATATATCTTATCATGGTTAAGTTACAGATCGGAACTAATGTATCCAATTCAGCTACAAACTGCAAGGATGAAAAGCAGTTTTGCACAGGTTACAGGAAGAAAATTGCCACACCGGCTACGGCAACAACTGAACCGACGATATCACGCCAGGATACTTTTTCTTTCAGGAGAAGGATTGCCGGCGGAATCAGCAGAACAGGAGTAAGGGCCATGATGGTGCTTGCAATCCCGGTGGTGGTATATTTAACAGCCATCAGAGAGAAAGAGACGCCCAGAAACGGTCCGAAGAAGGACCCGGATGCAATGAACCCAACGGTGGATGAGCGCTGAAAGACCAGTTTAAGTAAAGACCATTTGTTTAGAATTGTAAACAGGACCAGAAATCCGATAAATCCCGCTATAACCCGTATTTGTGAAGATACAAAGGGATCTCCGTCCTTCATTCCGTATTTGCTGAATACCAGTCCGATAGCCTGACCTGCAGCCGCACCAAGTCCGAAGAGCAGGCCTCTTGACGAGTAATGGAAGTTGAATTTGTTGCCGGGCTTCCTTAGCACTACCATTACAATACCGGCCAATGTAAGGCCCATGCCGAGAAATCCTTTCAGACCAAATTTTTCACCCAGGATCATCCAGCCAAACAGGGTGGCGAGGGGAGGGGCCAGGGCCATCAGCAGGTTGGCTACCCGGGACCCAATAACTGCATAAGCTGAGAAGAGGCAATAGTCACCAAAAACAAAGCCGATTATTCCGCTGACTGAAAGCCATAGCCAGGCGCTGTCATCTGCAACAGAAGGGAAAAGTCTGCCGGATCGAAAAAGTGAAAGGATGCAATAGAAAACGAGTGCAAAGCCAAGACGAAGGAGATTAACAGCAAGGGATCCAACTCTTTTAGCAGCCTGTTCGAAGGACAGGGCGGTGACTGTCCAAAGGACGGCCGTCAGGAGTGCGGCAAATTCACCGGTGTGTTGTCCCATTTAGAGGAAAAACAGGGAGGCCGTGATGATTACATCTTGAGTTTCTTTTCGATCTCTTCAATGTAGAGCCTGAATCGTTTGTCGGTATCCAGCAGGTTGTTGACTGTTTTGCAGGCATGCAGGACCGTTGCATGGTCTTTACCCCCGATTTGCGATCCGATCAGTGCTAAAGAAGATTTTGTGAGATTCTTTGAGAAGTACATGGAGATTTGCCTGGCCTGAACAATTTCCCTTTTGCGTGTTTTGGAATGCATCAGGTCAACCGGAATATTGAAGTAGTCGCTGACAACCTTCTGAATATAATCGATGGATAATTCCCTCGTCGTATTTTTAACCAGCTTGTCAATCATTTCCCTTACCAGGTCCAGTGTAATCTCTTTCTTATTGAGTGTGGACTGTGCAAGGAGGGAGACCAGGGCGCCTTCGAGTTCCCTGACGTTATTGGTTACCTGCGAAGCAATATATTCAAGAACTTCAACTGGCATATGAATTCCGTCGGCATAGACTTTTTTCTGCAGAATTGCCACCCGTGTTTCAAAATCAGGTATCTGCAGGTCCGCTGAGAGACCCCACTTGAACCTTGAAAGCAGGCGCTGTTCCATACCCTTTAGTTCCACCGGAGGCTTATCCGATGTCAAAATCAACTGCTTTCCTGATTGATGCAGGTGGTTAAAAATATGAAAAAAGGTATCCTGAGTTTTTTCTTTGCCGGCAAATTCCTGAACATCATCCAGGATGAGCACATCGATCATCTGGTAAAAATGCAGGAAATCGTTCCGGTTGTTGTTACGGATGGCTTCAACGAACTGAGTCTGGAACTTATTGGCATTTACATATAAAACTATCTTGTCCGGTGATTTTTCTTTTACTTCTATTCCAATGGCCTGAGCCAGATGCGTTTTTCCAAGGCCGGAACCACCGTAAATCAGCAAGGGGTTGAAGGCAGTACCCCCGGGATTCTGTGCAACGGCATACCCGGCAGAACGGGCCAGGCGGTTGCAGTCTCCTTCAACAAAATTGGCGAAGGAATAATCCGGATTGAGTTGCGGATCCACATGAAGTTTTTTGATGCCAGGAATCACAAAAGGATTTTTAATAGTGCGCTCCTCCTCATCCAGTGGCATGGATAGAGGCCTGTTTTTCAGGCTGGTTTTAGCCTGGGTAGGGAACTTTACCGTATAGGGTTTTGCGTTCGAGTATCCGTTTTGCTCCATGACCACACTGTATTCAAGCTTGGCCTCAGCACCCAGTTCCTTACGCAGGGTTTTACTCAGGATGTCGATGTATTGTTCTTCCAGATATTCATAAAAAAATGGCGAGGGAACCTGGATGGTCAGAATGTTTTCCTCAAGCTTTAGAGGAACGATGGGTTCGAACCAGGTCCGATAGCTTATCGATGGAACATTGTCCTTAATAATGGACAGGCATTTGTTCCATACCTCGACATGGCTTGACTTCATTAACACTGATTATTAAAAGATTAGACAAAGGGATTATGTATTGCAAGATGGTGAAAAATTGGTTAACAAAACAATAGAGAAACCGTATTATTTTTCAAAAAAAGTGCAATGGATTTTCTATCAGCGAGTTAAAAATTATATCGACTTAAATCGAATTAAATCATTGTAGATGAACAATTTAAATCTAAAGCATTGATGCTTAAATAGATTCCATCAGGCTGACAGGGAGTTCCCGCATAATTATAAAACGAGACGCGTCCACTTGCCGTTCACCCAGGTGAAAATACCTGCAGAAGGATGGATTTTCCGGAGATCCGACAAACGCCGGAGGCAGGGGTCAATTTTATTGGAACGGTAGGTATAATAATAATATAGTGATCCGATCTGGATAAAATCAGAATCGCTGTGCCCCTTCAGACCCGGATCATCAGGCTGGAGTGGGGAAGAGCTCTGGATCAGGCAGACATAATATTCAGATGTTCCTTCGCCTGCCAGTGTCCTGGCCAGTTCAGTGTCCGTTGAGGTATAAATGGATCTGCTCCGGTCGGCCAGGGAAACACGGATGTATCTTCCCGGGTTTATCCGGATATCTTCAATCAGCCGGTTCAGGTTTGTATTGGTTGCAAGAATGGCGCGGTAAAGAGAATCACTGCTTACGATCTGGCCAAGGGTCCCCTCTCCGGAAGAGATGGTTTGGGTTAGTTGCTCTATATCATCCAGAACGGCCTGGATCGCGATGAAGGTTCCTGCAAGCTCAATGCTGGCAAGCGTGTCACTGAACCGGTTCATATTGTTCATGAATCCATGAAGGTCCCCGGTCTGCTCCCGAAGGTTGCGACTGAGACTATCGAGGTTCCCTAAAACCATGCTTACTTTTTTCGTCTCCTCCCGCACATAATCATTCAGGAACAGTGATACAGCCTCGACATTCTGGAGAGCACCATTCACACTGCTGAAGCTTTCGGTTAGATTGGCCTGGTTTTTCTTGCCAAAGACCATCTGAAGACTTGCCAGAACTGAATCCATCGACGACATGAGCTCTTCTGCCTTCTGCTTTATCGGTAGCATCTGGGTGTTAACCTGGTCGCGCAAATCCCCCTCAATTGACCCGGGAAGGGTATCGCCGCTGGAAAAAAATGACTGACTGTCGGTGAAATCCAGCGAAATGCCTTTGGTTCCCATAAGGTCAGTGCTGTAAATTCTGGCGGGTGTGCCTTGTGGAATCCTGATATTCTGGTAGGTAATGGAAAATTTTACTTCAATGCGACCCGGCGATTTTTCTGACAGGTTAATATCCCTGACCTGCCCGATCGTGAATCCATTCAGCGTCACGGGGCTTGATACGGTTAGCCCTCCGATTTTTTCATAAACTGAAAAATAAGGCTCTTCAGAAGTGAATACATTTTTGCCTTTCAAATAGTTAATGCCCCAAAAAACAATGATAATCGCTGCAAAAAACAGGATTCCGACACGGATATACACTTTGCTCTTCATGGCTCCTCCAGGTTTGATATTATTCGCCGACCGCCTCATTCAAGGGGACCCTGATGCCTCCCTTGAACGCGACAATAAAAGCTCCCTTGAACAGGGTGGAAAGTTCTTTTCTTAACGCTAATGCCTCTGGATATGTTTTAACAGGCCTGGTCATATACTTATAATAACCATCAAGTTTGATGGCCTCAAAACCCTTTCTGCCTTTGAAATCGGGTGCAGATGGGGCAAGAGGACGGGTAGATGCCAGAATCTGTATTCTGAATTCAATTTCACCTGCCTTCGGGGTTGAATTCTTGTTCTCCACATTCACCTTTACCGGTGTCCCTTTACTTTCCAATGAGCCAGGTCTGGCGGTATCTTTTTCGGTTTGAAACTGTTCTGTCCTGATCCGTTCTGCTTCAATAATCCGGTTAAGTCTTTCCTGTGCAAAAGAATCGGACTGTCTGGCGGTGGAAATGCCAGCTTTATCTTCGTCAGAATCATCCAGATCCTGCCGGTATTTCCGGATAGCGGTAAAAATGGAGGTGGCAATTATATTTTGACCATTCTCAGTTATCAGAAACTCTTCTTCCTGGGGATTGGAAATAAACCCGGTTTCAACCAGAACACTCGGCATGGTGGTTCTCCATAACACCATAAACGGTTCCTGTGACACCCCCCGGTCCACACGCTGTGCTTTTACCCTAAGTTCATCCTGCACGAGAGTGGCAAAAAGCAAGCTCTGCTTCAGGTTGACACTTTGGTAAAGATTAAATTTGATGTATGATGCTGGATCATTGGGATCGAAATTTTCGTACTTCTCCTGATAATTATCCTCAAGGGTTATAACCCGGTTTTCACGCTTAACCAGGTCAAAGTTGACGGAAGTCTTGGAGGTACCCATAACGAATGATGAAGTCCCTTTGGGCGTGGAAGATTTAAAGCCGTCCACGTGTATGGAAATGAACAGGTCGGACCGGTTTTGATTTGCAATATTGGCACGCTCATCAAGGGGAATGAACACATCCGTGCTACGGGTATAAACCACCTTAACATTGTCCATCATGCTTTCGATATAATGCCCCACCTTGAGGCCGATGGCAAGGGTAAGTTTTTTTTCCACGGTCTTCTTACCCGTGGCTCCGGGGTCCTTCCCGCCATGACCGGGATCAATGGTGACTACAAAGGTTTTCGGCTTCTTATCGGGATTAAGGCAAAATCCTTGGAAATTAAAGAGAGTAAAAAGCACGATGAGTATAGAGAAAGAGAGATTTCCTCCTCCTGAAAAGCAATGGTTTTTGGGTTTTATCGTTATCAATGACAAGATGCCCTTCATGGTTGTCTTTTTTTCTTTAGTTTTGATTCTTTTCCACACCTTGGAATAACCGGTAAACTATTGATTTCGCTCATAAAAATAGCAAAAATAACGATTGCAGTCATCATTCTTATTCTGATGACGTTACCGGTAGCGGCTCAGGTTGATACGGTTAAGGCAACCTCACTTTCTAAGCCGGTTTCCACTGTCAAGGGAAAAACTTACCTCGATGCACCAGTCATCTATCCTGCCAAGGACTCAACCGTCATAAGCCTGTCTGATAAAAAAATACGGCAGTATGGCGAAGCGAAGGTCACCTATGAGACGATTGAACTGACTGCAGATTATATCGAGATGAGCATTGACCGGAAGGAGGTATATGCTACCGGTCGTAAGGACAGTACCGGGCAGATCAAGGGAAAGCCGGTATTCAAGCAGGGTGAGGAATCTTATGAGTGCTCCGAAATCCGGTATAATTTCGAAACCAAGAAAGCTTTTGTAGTGGACGTGGTTATGAACCAGGACGTTCAGGGTGACAAAGGCTATCTGCACAGCCACCTGACCAAGCGGGACTCAACCGGCACGCTGAATATCATGAACGGAAAATTCAGCACCTGTGATGCCGATGAGCCCCATTTTTACTTTGCGATTACTAAAGGTATCATGCTCCCTGAAAAGAGTATCGTTTCCGGTCCTGCATACATGGTTGTGGAAGGGGTTCCGCTTTATCCGATAGGGTTGCCTTTTGCCTTTTTTCCAAAGCAGCAGAAAAGAGCTTCGGGCATCCTGATGCCAAAATACGGTGAGGAGAGGAAACGCGGGTTTTACTTGAGAGATGGGGGTTATTATTTTGCAATCAATGACAAAATGGACCTGTCGCTGACCGGCGGGATATACTCCAGAGGTTCCTGGCAGCTCGGCGCGCAGTCAAAATACCGGAAGATTTACAAATTTAACGGTGATTTCGCCTTCAATTTCGCCAGAAACATTTTAGGGGAGAAAGAGCTTCCGGGTTATTCTAAT
>MEOR01000124.1:14924-18357 GCA_001769295.1 Bacteroidetes bacterium GWF2_49_14
CCAGCGTGAATTTCAGCACCAGCTCCTACGACCGCAATAATACGTACGGGAATTATGAGAACCCGATCGAGCACCTTACCAACCAGAAATCTTCATCCATCTCCTATTCGAGAAAGTTTCCCAACAAGCTCTTCAACTTCACTACCCGGATCGGCCACACCCAAAACAGCAGCGATTCAACCATTGTGCTGAACTTTCCATCGGGTGCATTCACGGTAGGACGTTTTTATCCGTTCCGCTTGGGTGCCTCAGGCGGCCGCCAGAAATGGTATGAAAAAATAGAAATGAGGTATACTGCCAATTTTGAGAATCGCATCAAGTCGCAGGAGGATTCACTATTCTCTTCTGATCTGAACTTCTCACGAGATATTTTAAGCAAGATGCGGAACGGGTTCCAGCATGAAATCCCGCTGTCCGCCTCGTTCAAGCCGGTTAAAGACATGACTCTGACTCCTTCAATAAACTATATCGGGGTTATGTATTTCAGTTACCTGGATAAGACCTGGGATGCCGAAGCCGACAGCATGATTATTGACCGGATCAACAAGATCAATTATGTTCAGGCAATCAGTCCCAACCTCAACCTCAGTTATTCGCCCAGGGCTTATATTTACTATGACCCCATTAAGGGTAATGTCAAAACAATCAGGCACATGATGAGTCCTTCCCTGTCTTTTGGTTTCAGACCCGACCTGGGTTATGATTATGGGAAATACAATCGTACAATTGTAGTGGCTGAGGAGGACGATAAGGGAAAACTGCAGATGGACGAATTCACCTATTCCATTTTTGATGAGGGTATTTACCGGTTGCCGTCGGTGGCAGGCAAGTATGGAAACATAAGTTTCAGCATGGGGAACAATATCGAGATGAAAGTTCTCGATAAGGCCGACTCAACAGGGGTTAAGCTCAAGAAAGTCAAGCTCCTGGAGAGTTTATCACTGAGTACTTCTTATGATATTTTTCGCGATTCACTCAATCTTTCTCCGGTCACCTTATCGGCCAGAACTACACTGTTCAACCAGTTTAACATCCAGTTCAGATCGACATTTAATGCCTATGCTGCAGATTCCATCCTGAAGAATAACCGTTACATGTACCAAACGGTGAATACATTTGAATTATCCCGATCGGGGAAACCATTGAGGTTAACCGATGCGGATCTGTCTCTTGGATTTGAACTGCCTCTGAAGAAGAAGCAGACCGGCACGCAACCTGCGAAAGCACCTGCCCCGTCAGTTTACGAGGATCAAAATATTCCTGAGTTCTCAGGTAAATGGAACCTGCGTGTTGACTATAACTTCCGGTATTCGAAGCCTTACTTTAAATCAGAAATCAAGCAATCGCTCAGATTCACCGGAGGCATTGCTCTGACTCCAAAATGGAAAGCCAGTTTTTCATCCGGATATGACTTTGTTAACCAGGAATTCACATATACAAACTTCCGGCTGGACCGGGATTTGCATTGCTGGACCATGAGTATTGACGTGGTTCCTTTCGGGGAAAGGAAAAGCTACACTTTTACGCTGGCTGCAAGAGCCTCTCTGCTAAAAGATGTCAAGTACCTCAAGCAGAAAAATTGGATGGATAATTAAAATATACAGACTATGAAAAAAGTTATCAAAACTACCCTTGCCCCTGCAGCAGTAGGACCTTACAGTCAGGCCATAGAGGCCGGAGGGTTTCTCTTCATTTCCGGACAGATACCACTGGTTCCGGCAACCGGTAAACTACTGGAAGGAAGTATAGTGGATCAGACCCATCTGGTAATGAATAATATTGGGGAGATCCTTAAGGAAGCAGGTTACACCTATGAGCATCTTGTCAAATGCACCTGTTTCCTGGCAAATATTGAAGATTTCAAAGCGATGAATGAGGTGTATGGATCCTACTTTCCCGGGGTGCCTCCGGCCAGGGCGGCCTTTCAGGTCGCAAGGCTGCCACTTGGAGCTCAGGTTGAAATAGATGCGATTGCGTACAAATAAAAAAAAAGCTGCCCCCTCGGGCAGCTTTTTTTTATTTATTAAACAGGGTTACTCGGAGTAGACCTCAAAGCCAATCTCAGCCTTGATATCCTTATAAACCTTGATTGTAGCTTTATAGGAACCGATCTCCTTAATGCTGTCTTCGCCTAAAGTGATATTCTTCCTGTCGATTTCAAACCCTTTTTCAATAAGCGCTTCAGCGATCTGAATCGTGTTAACAGAACCGAATATTTTTCCGGTAGTAGAAGTTTTCGCACCGATGCGGAGTTCTATTTTACCTAGTTTCTGTGCCATTTCCAGTGCATCTTCGCGTTTCTTGAGCTCCTTATGGGAACGCTGGCGAAGGTTTTCAGCATGCATCTTTTTGGCCGAAGGAGTTGCCTGTGAAGCAAATCCTTGCGGAATCAGGAAGTTGCGGGCATAACCGTGTTTTACCTTAACCACGTCGTCTTTATGACCGAGGTTAGTAACATCCTGTAATAAAATAATTTCCATGATTTACCTCCTCAGATTATTTCAACATATCGGTTACATAAGGCAGGATGGCAATATGCCGGGCCCGTTTGATAGCCTGAGCGATTTTCCGCTGAAATTTCAGGGAGGTACCGGTCAGTCGGCGGGGCAGAATCTTACCTTGTTCATTCAGGAACTTCTTGAGGAAGTTAGGATCCTTGTAGTCAATGTACTTGATATTGGCACGTTTGAAACGGCAATACTTTTTCCTTTTGACTTCAACAGTCGGCGGCGTTAAATACCGTATTTCTGATTGACTGGTTGCCATTGTTTACTCCTCCTTCTTTTCCTGGTTTGATGCATTACTAGCAAGCCTGCGGCGCTTAATGTTATACTCAACGGCATGTTTGTCGAGTTTAACGGTCAGAAAACGGATGATGCGCTCATCTCTTCTGAACTCCACTTCAAGGCGGTTGGTTAAGTCACCGGCAGCTTTAAACTCGATAAGATGGTAAAATCCGGTTGATTTCTTCTGAATCGGATAGGCCAACTTACGGAGTCCCCAGTGGTCCTCGAAAATGATCTCCCCGCCATTTTCGGCGAGAAAACCCGAGAACTTCTTAACCGCTTCCTTCATCTGATCTTCAGATAAAACGGGAGTTACAATGAAAACGGTTTCGTACTGATTCATTTTGTGTTAATTAATAATTTGTAATAATTGCATTTGGGCTGCAAAGATAGAAAAAAAACGGGCTCAAACAAGCGTTGATAACCCTTTGCCCTGCCGGGGGCAAATTTATGGTTCTAATTTTTACTTTTGTAATGCTCTAAAACGTCCTGAATGGAACAGCAGTTTATTGTTAGTGCACGGAAGTACAGACCCGACAGTTTTGAAACGGTTGTCGGACAGCCGTCGATTACGCGAACACTCAAGAATGCAATTGCCGGGAATCATCTGGCGCACGCGTACCTTTTTTGCGGGCCTCGTGGAGTAG
>MEOR01000125.1:0-11955 GCA_001769295.1 Bacteroidetes bacterium GWF2_49_14
CCTGGATATAAGGGCCGTGCTGATTTGACGTCATCCCCACCTTCCTCTCACCTTACGGTGGCAGTCTCGTTAGAGTCCCCGGCATTATCCGCTGGTAACTAACAATGAGGGTTGCGCTCGTTATGGGACTTAACCCGACACCTCACGGCACGAGCTGACGACAACCATGCAGCACCTTGTAGTCCGTCCCGAAGGAAGGTCTCGCTTTCACGTGACTTTCGTCCTACATTTAAACCCAGGTAAGGTTCCTCGCGTATCATCGAATTAAACCACATGTTCCTCCGCTTGTGCGGGCCCCCGTCAATTCCTTTGAGTTTCAGCGTTGCCGCCGTACTCCCCAGGTGGATCACTTAATGCGTTAGCTCAGCCACATATCCTAATGGACATACAGCGAGTGATCATCGTTTACGGCATGGACTACCAGGGTATCTAATCCTGTTTGCTCCCCATGCTTTCGTGCATCAGCGTCAGTTACAGTTTAGTAAGCTGCCTTCGCAATCGGTGTTCTGTGTGATATCTAAGCATTTCACCGCTACACCACACATTCCGCCTACCTCAATTGTACTCAAGACTTGCAGTATCAATGGCAGTTCTATAGTTAAGCTATAGTATTTCACCACTGACTTACAAATCCGCCTACGCACCCTTTATACCTAATGAATCCGGATAACGCTTGCATCCTCCGTATT
Source organism: Bacteroidetes bacterium GWF2_49_14 (assembly GCA_001769295.1). Classification (GTDB taxonomy): domain Bacteria; phylum Bacteroidota; class Bacteroidia; order Bacteroidales; family UBA12481; genus UBA12481. Next base: position 690 of record MEOR01000125.1, read on the forward strand.
ACCGCGGCTGCTGGCACGGAGTTAGCCGATGCTTATTCGTACGGTACTGTCAGTCTCCGACACGTCGGAGGGTTCTTCCCGTAAAAAAGAAGTTTACAACCCATAGGGCCGTCATCCTTCACGCGGCTTGGCTGGTTCAGGCTTGCGCCCATTGACCAATATTCCTCACTGCTGCCTCCCGTAGGAGTCTGGTCCGTGTCTCAGTACCAGTGTGGGGGATCATCCTTTAAGACCCCCTAACCATCGTAGCCTTGGTGAGCCGTTACCTCACCAACAAGCTAATGGCACGCATGCCCATCTATAACCGCCTGAGCTTTAGTCCAAAAACTATGCAGTCTCTGAACATTATGGAACATTAATCCCCGTTTCCGGGGGCTATTCTCCAGTTATAGGTAGGTTGCATACGCGTTACTCACCCGTGCGCCGGTCGCCACCTAGTATTGCTACCTGTGCTGCCCCTCGACTTGCATGTGTTAAGCCTACCGCTAGCGTTCATCCTGAGCCAGGATCAAACTCTTCGTTGTAATTGTTTAAATTGTGCTCAAGATTCATCATGTCAATAATAAGAATTGACTTCTTCCTTACCGACCTTAAAATTACTCTTCAATCTTTTCAAAGAACTATTTTCGTAAAAAGTGGTGCAAAGATAGAGAAAAAATCATCCCGTCCAAACTTTTCTTCACTTTATTTTCTCACACCAGCAAACTTTTAAAGAACAAATCCATCAAAAATGGAATGCAAATATAGGCTTATCCTTCGATTCTGCAAACACTCGCCAAAAGAAAAATGAAACTATTTTCTAAAACTCTCTTTATCAGCCGGATATTTTTGCCCTAACACCCCGGTTTGCCCCATCCTGCTGGTTAAATAAAAAGAATTATCTTAGCACAATAGATAAAAATGAATCCATAAACAGTGTCAGATACCCTAATAATTATTCCAACCTACCAGGAAGCAGACAACATCCGGAACCTGATTCTTGCCGTTTTTAACCTTCCGAAGGATTTTAATATCCTGGTTATCGACGATAACTCGCCCGACCAGACCGCTCAAATCGTTAAAAACATGCAGATCGATTACCCGGGAAAACTATTCCTCCTTGAAAGAGAAGGAAAACTGGGGCTCGGAACTGCCTATATTACCGGCTTCAAATGGGCGCTTACCCGGAATTATCAGTTTGTTTTTGAAATGGACGCAGATTTCTCCCATAATCCGTCCGATCTTATACCTTTATATATTGCATGCCAGAACCAAAATGCAGGCATGGCCATCGGCAGCCGGTACAAAAAAGGTGTGGCAATTGTAAACTGGCCCATCGGAAGGCTTCTCCTCTCCTATTATGCTTCACATTATGTCAGGATGATTACCCGCATGGACATCCGTGATGCAACCGCAGGCTATGTCTGCATGTCACGCAAACTTCTCGAAACCCTCAATCTCGACAGAATCCGTATGAAAGGATACGGCTTCCAGATTGAAATGAAATTCAAAACATGGAAACTAGGCTTCCCCATCGTTGAAGTCCCTGTGATCTTCATCAACCGTGAACAAGGTACCTCAAAAATGAGCGGGGGCATTATGAGCGAAGCAGTTATCGGTGTTATCAGAATGAAACTGAGCAGCCTGAGAAAATATTACAACAAACACATCAGCAATCCGGCATGAACAACTACCTGATCACCTTTGCCCGCATTTTTAACGAAGGACAAAGCTTCGTCGGGCACATCCTGGTCCGGAACGGACTGATTCACAGAATCTTTCAGGCTGACAATAAACCCACTGCCCCATCAGATACAATTGAAATCCCGGCAAAAGGGAAATGGCTGATACCCGGGGTCATCGATGACCAGGTGCATTTTCGCGATCCCGGTCTGACCTACAAAGGAGACCTCACAACCGAATCAAGAGCAGCAGTTGCCGGCGGAGTAACGACTTTCATGGACATGCCCAATACCATCCCGCAAACCGTAACCCGGGAGTTACTGGCAGAAAAGATCCGCCTGGGCGAAAGCAAAAGTCTCGCCAACTTTTCCTTCTTCATCGGGGCCACCAACGATAACCTTGCCGAACTTCAATCGGTCGATCCGGCTGTCACCTGCGGAATTAAAGTCTTTATGGGAGCCTCTACCGGCAATATGCTCGTTGACGACCCGATGTCGCTCGACGGGATTTTCCGCATCAGAAAGCTACCCATCGCAGTCCATGCAGAAGATGAATCCATAATCCGGCAAAACCTCGAGCTCTACCGAAAACAATACGGTGACGATATCCCGATTGAATTTCATCCGATGATACGCTCTGCAGAGGCTTGCTATAAAGCAAGTTCCTTTGCCGTTGAGCTGGCCAGACACCATCAGACCCGACTTCACCTGATCCACCTTTCAACTGCAAGGGAACTGTCTCTGCTTGAGCTCCCGGGACCTGTAAAAGATAAAAAGATAACCTCCGAGGTTTGCATCCATCACCTTTGGTTCGACGACCAGGCTTATTCCGATAAAGGCACCCTGATTAAATGGAACCCTGCGATAAAATCGGCCGAAGACCGGGAAGCACTGGTTCAGGCGGTCATTGATGATAAAATTGACATCATCGCCACAGACCATGCCCCCCACACCCTGCAGGAAAAGGATCGCCCCTATACCCAGGCTCCCTCCGGAGCCCCGATGGTACAGCATTCCCTTCCGGTCATGATGGAATTCCACCACCAGGGCCGCCTCTCAATGGAAAAAATAGTGGAAAAGATGTGCCACACGCCTGCGGATCTCTTTCGTATACGCGACAGGGGATATATCCGCGAAGGCTACCATGCCGACCTGGTACTTATCAATCCCGATGAACCCTGGACAATCAACTCACATAATATATATTATAAGTGCGGATGGACTCCCCTCGAAGGTACCAGTCTCAGATCCCGCATAACACAAACGTTCGTAAACGGAAATCTCATTTACGATAACGGGATTTTCGATGAAAGCATAAAGGGAAAACTTATCGGGTTTAACCGCTAGGCCAGCACAAAACGAGCCGTCTTGCGGCTGAGTTGCTGCACCATGATCCGTTTGCCCTGTGTCATCCGCGCAATGGCCTCCGGCGTATACCGGCGGATAGTCACCAACTCCAGATCACTGTTATAGAGAATCCTGAATTTTGGTAACATGGACTGTATCAGGCTGTTCACCCGGTCCATATCGGCCGTTACACAGATCGTAAGGCTCACCGCGCCATGCTGCATCAGATTTACCTTGATCCGGAATTTTGCCAGCTGGGCAAAGATCTCCGATATCGTACCCTCCACGATAAAGGAAAAATCACGGGGCTGAAAGGAAATCAATACCTGATTTGCCTTGCGGATAAAAACAGGACCGGTTGGGGGTACCACCTTCAGATCGGAAATCCGGGTACCCGTTCCTTCAGGATGCCAGAAATCACGTACCCAAAGTGGTATCGTCTTGTTCTGCAGCGGCTTGATGGTCTTCGGATGAATCACTTTGGCCCCGAAATAAGCTAATTCAATCACCTCATGATAAGACAACTCATCCAGTTTCACGGTATCGGTGAACTCAGTCGGGTCTGCATTCAAAATCCCCGGAACATCCTTCCATATCCAGACATCCTCAGCATCCAGACAATAGGCAAAAATCGCCGCTGAATAGTCGGAGCCTTCCCGCCCAAGTGTCACTGTATCTCCGTTTGGCGCCCTCCCGATAAAACCCTGAGTCAAAATCAGAACATCCTCTTTCGTCTTTTCTCTTTCTTCTTTAATCTTACGGACCGTCTCTAGCCAATCCACTCCCCCATCCCTATATATGGTATCCGTAACGATCATCTCCCTGGCATCCAGACAAATATGATCCAGCCCGTTTTCTTCAAAATAGGTCTGCAGCAATGCACTGGATAACAACTCCCCATAACAAACTACCTGATCATACGCCCGGTCAAAGGGCTGAAGCGGAGTTCCCAGGAGAAGATCCTGAACGGAGGCAAAAATTTGCTTAAGGTACCTTCCCCAGGCTGCATCGGGATCCCCGAAAAGCCGGCAGGCCATATCGAAATGAAAACCACGGATCAACTGCATTTCCTGCTCGGTATCCTGGCCACCGAACCAAAGCCTGGCAACCTTTTCAAACGCATTGGTCATTTTACTGAGTGCAGATACCACAACCAGGGCAGGGCGGCTGCTTCCACGCAGTATATCTGCCAGCTGCCCTACAGCTTCAGGGGTTTTTAGAATTCCGCCACCAAACTTATGTATTATCATACGAGGCTTGTCTTCTTTCCAAAAAGTTGACAACTTTAAGAAAAAAAAATGAAAAGGTATTCAATAACCACCCTAAATGAATTCATCATCCAGCGGCAGGCTGATTTTCCCTACGCTAAAGGTGAATTATCACGCCTGCTGTATCATTTCGTGGTGGCCGCAAAGATCCTCCACAAAAAGGTCAATAAGGCCGGCCTGGTTGACATTCTGGGATCCGCCGGGCAGACAAACGTACAAGGAGAGGAGCAGAAAAAACTGGATGTCTTTGCCGATGAGGTATTTATCTCTGCACTTCAGGCCAGTGGCGAGGTTTGCGGCTTGGTTACAGAGGAGAACCAGGAGATCATCACCTTCGATGACAACCTTTCGCGCGACGGCAAATACATATTCATGATGGACCCCCTTGATGGTTCGTCAAATATCGATGTGAATGTTTCAATAGGTACCATCTTCTCCATTTTCCGCAGAGTTTCCCCGCGGGGACACTCCGCCAGGCCGGAGGACTTCCTGCAGGAAGGGAGCCGCATGGTGGCGGCCGGATATGTGGTTTACGGATCCTCAACCATGCTGGTGTACACCACCGGCCATGGCGTCAGCGGATTTACCCTGGATCCGTCGATCGGTGAGTTTTGCCTGAGTCATCCCGATATTAAAATGCCTGCTTACGGGACCATCTATTCTATCAACGAAGGCCACTACATCAAGTTCCCGGATGGTGTCAAGAAATTTATCAAGTATTGCCAGGAGAACGATCCTGAAACAAATCGACCCTATACATCCCGCTACATTGGCTCCCTGGTTGCAGACTTCCATCGGAACTTACTGAAGGGTGGGATATTTATGTACCCGCAAACCGCCACGGCAACAACCGGTAAACTTCGGCTGGCCTATGAATGCAACCCGATTGCCTTCATTGCAGAGCAGGCCGGTGGAAAAGCCTCCGATGGAACTCAACGCATTCTCGACCTGAAACCGGAATCAGTCCACCAGAGAACGCCATTCTACACAGGATCACGGGCAATGGTGGAGTTGTTGGAGGAAATGATTTCAGGGGCATAAAGGTTCCTGTAGGGGCGCCCTGCGGGCGCCCGTTTAGGCATAGGGGCATGGGGGCTTCGCGTCACGATAACAAAGTAACGATTGTTGATATGAAAAGATTAGTAATACCACTCCTTATCTTATCAATGCTTGGGAGCAGACCAGCCGCCGCACAGGATGATTCCCCGCTCCTGACTTTAAAGGAGGCTGTTGACATTGCATTGAAAATAAATCCTTCAATCCGGAAAATGGAGGCTTTGATTGAGGGCAAGGCTGTTGAATGGAAAACAGCCACCGGCCTTTCGGATCCGGAAATTAGCTATGCCCGGGAAGGCATTTCGGCTATTGATCCGATGCCTTTTTCCGAACAGAGGTTTGCCATACAGCAGGAATTTGATTTCCCGCTGACCACTTTCTACCGCCTCAAACGAATTCTTAACGAGAAACAGGCCCGGGAAAAAGAACTCGAAGCCCTTCGCCGGGAGGTGACCGTAAAGGTTAAATCCTATTATGCGGAAATCATCTCTGCGAATTATTATCGAAAACTCAGGGCAGATGTTTACAAACTAACGCAGGAGCTCGTCGGGGCCGTCAGATTGCGCGTGGAGAGCGGGGTTGGAACTTACATAGACCAACTCTCCTCGGAACTTAGGCTGACACAGGCTGAGAATGAGCAATATGAAGCTGAACGGGTGTTTCATGAGGCCCGGTACAGACTATTCAACTATATGGGGCTGAATCCCGATGAACAACGGTACGACATCAATTTTCAAGACACTCTGAGAACCCACAATGAGCTGATTGAACAGGAAGTGGCCCTTTACACACTGGAATCACAGCCGCTATACCAGTCGGCAAAGGCACTGGTAACCGCTTCTGGTTTTGGAATCAGGGAGGCCCGGTCAGGTTACCTTCCCGATATCAGGGTAGGCTACCTGGCTCAGGACTTTGGGACAGGATACCATTTCAGGGGTCTCGAAACCGGCCTCCGGATACCGCTGTGGGGATTGTTAACGGTTGATGGAGAAGTAAAACAGGCTCAGTCAATCCAAAAACAAAACCTCTGGGAACAGAAAAGCATAGAACTGACCATCAAGGAGAAAATCGAACTGGCATGGCATGGGTATGACAACAGCCAGGTTACCATCCATTTATACCAGACCCAGCTCAGGGACAAATCAGAAAAGCTCCTCGAACTCACCCGGGAGGCATACAGGCTGGGGCAAATCGACCTTCTTAAGCTGATTGAAGCACAGCAATTGTTCCTCACCAGCCAGGAGAAATACTATGATGCCCTGAGGAATTACTATTTGAGGCTTATCGAATTGGAACAGTTTGTAAATCAAGAATTAGTATACTGATATGAAAAACGGCAAAGTACTGGTCCTACTGGTCACGATCGCCATCCTTCCGGGACTGGTGATCAGCGGATGTGGCAATAAAAAAGATAAAACCAGCGAGAAAGCTGCCACAGGCGTACCCCCTTCACTAGCTGATCCGTCAGCGGCAGCCCCTATCCGGGTGGTTCTCACGGGGCAGCAGATGTCAGAGCTCAAAATTCCGCTGCAAACCGTTGCCTCCCAGGTTAGCCAGTATACCCTGTCTGCGCCGGGAACCGTTTTCGCTGCCCAGAATCACATCGGAATAGTCAGCGCACCGGTCGACGGCCGGATCATCAGTCTCCCGGTACAGGAGGGCCAGCGAGTACGTAAGGGTCAGGTGATCCTTGAGATGGAGAGCCTGGTGTATGGCACCCTGGTAGCCGAGTACCTCCAGGCTGCCGCTGAGGTCGACCTGCAGTCGAACCAGCTGGCGCGAATGGAAAAACTTCAGGAGAAGCGCATCAATGCCGAGATGGATGTCGAGAAAACCCGGGCCGACCATACCCGGGCGGTGGCATCCCTGAATGCCTCCTATGCCAAGCTGAAAACGCTGGGAGTTTCGGATAGTGAAATCGATGGACTGAAGAGTACCGACCGGATCAATCCGCGGTTGAAAATTCATGCCCCCATTAGCGGAGTCATCGATTCACATAAGGTTGACCTGGGACAGGCCATTCCTGCCAATGACCCCATGGCCACCATCATCAGTCTCGACCAGGTTCTCGTGAAAGCATACATCTCTCCCGAAGACGGTACGCTCGTCAGGACCGGTGATTCCGTGCGGATCAGCCACCGGCTGATCAATGAGGAGCCACTCCGGGCCGTTATAAGCACCATCAATCCGGGACTGGATGAAAACAACCGTTCGGTGATCCTGAATATACTTCTGTCACAGAAGAATGCCGTTCTGAAGCCGGGTGATAATGTCAGGACCGAAATCACCACCCGGAGTCCCGTTGCCGTCCTCACCGTTTCCATGGATGCCGTTACCTATGATCACAACGACCCCATTGTTTTTGTATGTCTGGCCTCAGATACCTATGAAATGAGGAAGATCCGCATCCGTGAGATTGTGAACGGATTTGCCGTGGTCACGGCCGGATTGAATCCGGGCGAAAATGTAGCGGTAGGGCAGGTATTCAGCCTGAAAGCACTATCAAGGTTTAAACTGATATCGGAAGAATAAGCCGGAGGCCCAGCTATGCTCAACAAAATTATCGAATTCAGCATCAGGCAGAAATTCGTGGCGCTAAGTCTCGTGGTCCTGATGGCCTTTGCCGGCATCAGCGCTCTTCGGCAGCTGCCGATCAATTCCATGCCCGATGTGACGCCAGTTCAGGTCCTCGTGATCACCAAAGCCGGACGCTACTCTCCCTACGATGTGGAAAAACTGGTCAGCTATCCGATTGAAACAGCCATGAACGGACTGCCGGGTGTTTTGGAGGTCCGCTCGGTCTCCCAATTTGCACTTTCGGCCGTAACGGTTGAGTTCGAGGAGAATACCGACATCTACTTTGCCAGGCAGATGGTCAGCCAGCGGTTGCAAGCCATCGGCGATGAACTGCCACAGGGAGTCTCTTCCCCTCAGTTGGGGCCGATTTCAACAGCACTCGGTGAGATTTACCAGTATGTGGTTTACGGTGAAAACTATTCCCTCACGGAGCTGCGCGAAATCCAGGACTGGCTCATAGCCCCGCAACTGAAAACCGTTCAGGGAGTTACGGAAATCAACTCCTTCGGCGGGTTTGTCAGGCAGTATGATGTAATCGTCCAGCCCGGCAAGCTGCGCAGCTACGGCATCAGCCTTGAAGAAGTCATCAATGCCGTTAACAGTAACAACAGTGTTTCCGGGGGCAGTTTCCTGGAGCATAACCGGGAACAGTATATTATCCGCGGATTCGGTCAGATAACCGGAGCAAATGATATCCGCAGTATCATTGTAAAACATCTGAATAATAAGCCGATATTCATCCGCGACATTGCCACGGTTGAGATGGGCAAGCAGATCCGGCAGGGAGGAGTCACCCAGGACGGGAAAGGTGAGGTGGTGACGGGTATCGTGATGATGCTTCGCGGCGGAAACGGCCGGGATGTAATTGCCGACATCCGGGACAGGATTGAATCGATTAACAAAAGCCTTCCGGCCGGCGTGGAAATCAGGAAATTCTACGACCAGTCCGACCTGATCGACCGCACCACCCATACCATTACCACGAACCTTATTGAGGGAGGATTCCTGGTTATCGCCATACTGCTCCTACTGTTGGGGGAAATAACCGGCGCCCTTCTGGTTGCCCTGGTGATCCCCTTCTCCATGCTTTTTGCTTTTATTGGCATGAAGGAGTTTGGATTGGCGGCCAACCTCATGAGCCTCGGTGCCATCGACTTCGGGATGGTGGTTGACGGCTCGGTGGTGATGGTTGAGAATATTATTCATCGCCTTCAGGGACGAAAGAAGGGCGAGGACACGGAAACGCTGATCATGGATTCGTCCAAAGAGGTGGCCCGACCGATCTTTTTCGGGGTTTTGATTATTCTGATGGTATATCTGCCCATCATGACCTTCAGCGGTATGGAGGGAATTCTGTTCCGACCCATGGCCATTACAGTTGCTGCAGCAGTCCTGGGTTCACTATTACTTGTACTGATATTTGTCCCGGCTATGTCAGCCATCGTATTCCGGCGGGGAATCAAACCCAGGCGGAATTACCTCATAGACTGGCTGAAACCCAGATACCAGCGGTTCCTTGAAAAAAACCTGAACAAGCGCGGCGCAATTCTGGGAACTGCCGTTGGGGTGTTCATTCTTTCGATGTTCATAATGACCCGGCTGGGCTCTGAGTTTCTTCCGGAACTGGACGAAGGCTCGATCCTGGTGGAGCAGGTCCGAATGCCCTCGGTAACGCTTGATGAATCTATAGGGAACGCCAACTGGCTGGGTGGCAAGTTGATGCTGAACATTCCCGAGATTAAAACCGTGGTGCCAAAAACCGGACGGTCTGATCTGGCAAACGACTGGATGGGAGTACACCAGACAGACGTATGGATTGTTCTGAAACCCGAGAAGGAGTGGCGCAAGGGAGTCAACAAGGAGGATATCATTTCGATGATCGAACCCTATCTTAAAACCGAGCCGGGACTGGCCTATAACTTTACCCAGCCGATCGCTATGCGCGTGGATGAACTCACCAGCGGGGTAAAATCGGACCTTGCAGTAAAGGTTTACGGTGAGGATCTCGGGGAACTGCAGAGAATCGGTGAGCGGATCTCATCGGTGGTCGGGGACCTTGAGGGCACGGCAAACTTTTTTGTGGAGCAGCCGGTAGGTCAGCCTTATCTGACCATTGAGATTGACCGTGAAGCAGCGGCAAGCTTCGGATTAAACGTGGATGACGTCCAAACGGTTATTGAGGCAGGGATCGGAGGGCAGCCCGCCGGACAGGTATTTGAAGGACAGCGGCGGTTTGACATCGTGGTAAGGTTCCCGGCTGACCTGCGCGACCGTTTTGAGAAGATCATGGAGATCCCGGTTCAGCTGCCCAATGAGGAGTTTATCCCACTTAAACGCGTTACCCGGATCATCCCACAGGAGGGTCCGAGGGAGATCCAGAGGGAGAACGGATGGCGCAGGCTGATTGTCGGGATAAACCTCCGTGACATCGATGTCGGCACCTATGTTAAAAACCTTCAGGAAGCTCTTGACGGAAAGGATATTATCCCGGCCGGGTATTTTATGGAATATGGCGGAACATTTGAGAACCAGCAACGCGCCATGCACCATCTGGCTATAGTGGTTCCCTTGTCCCTGCTGATCATCATAGGGCTCCTTTACCTGAACTTCGGCAAGTTCCGGTATGCAATCCTGATCCTCCTAAACCTGCCGTTTGCTATGTCTGGCGGTATTTTCCTGATGTGGATCCGCGGAATGCACCTCTCGGTTACCGCAGCCATCGGCTTCATTGCCCTTTTCGGTGTCGCTGTGTTGAACGGGATCGTGCTCATCTCCTATATCAATGAGATCCGGAAGAACGGAGGCGAACTCAGGGAGGCCATCATCGACGGATCGGCCAACCGGCTCCGGCCGGTACTGATGACAGCACTCGTTGCCAGCCTTGGGTTTATCCCGATGGCCTTTAACACAGGCCCGGGTTCAGAAGTGCAACGCCCGCTCGCAACTGTGGTGATCGGAGGATTGATCACCTCCACGCTGCTGACATTGTTTGTGTTGCCGACCGTGTATAACTGGATGGAGCGGCGGAATGGTTAATGTTCCCGTAGGGGCGCACGACGTGCGCCCGTTTGGGCATTGGGGCACAATGTTCCCGTAGGGGCGCCCTGCGGGCGCCCGTTTGGGCATTGGGGCATAAGGGCATAGGGTCACAGCTTCAGCGAAAGCCCCAATGTGGGCAGAACCGGCAGCTGGTCAATCCTGTCATACGTCGTCCGGTCCATGTAAAACACATTCTGCCGGTTATAGGCATTCATCAGGCCAAAAACTGCCTGGAGTTCCATTTTGCGGCTCAGTTTCCAGGTTCGTTCAAGCGACAGGTCGAGCCGGTGGTACCAAGGCAGCCTTCCTTCGTTGATC
>MEOR01000125.1:11968-12449 GCA_001769295.1 Bacteroidetes bacterium GWF2_49_14
CTCCCAGTGCGCCGCTCGTGAGAGGATCCATCATGAAGTTGTTGGCAAGGAGCGAAAGATCTTCATACAGTCCCACGGATTGAGTGAACGGGAAACCCGACCCGAGGTTCCACCTGGCCTTTGCCGACCACGCATGACTCCGCCCGAACCTGAACCCCCCGACAACATTCAGGTTATGGCGCCGGTCAAAGTGCGGAACATAAGTTATTAACTCATCTTGCCGGGTTACATAACCCAGGGAGTAAGCTATATACACGGTATAATACCGGCCTGACCAGTCAGCCATCAGGTCCAGTCCGTATGCCAGCCCCTTCTCAAAAATGAAATACTTGGTCAGGTATCCTCGCGTACCATAGCCCCCGTTATCATCCTTCACCCGGAGAACATCCTCATAAATTTTATTCCGGTTATAACTGATCATCCGGTAGTAGTCCTTAACATAAAGCTCCGCAGTCAGTTTAAGGCTGCCTGGGCCGAGGTA
>MEOR01000126.1 GCA_001769295.1 Bacteroidetes bacterium GWF2_49_14
TGAGGTAGAATCCGCTAAGCGGATGCCTGCTCAGACGGATCAGGTGGTCCATCATGATGAGGTAGAATCCGCTAAGCGGATGCCTGCTCAGACGGATCAGGTGGTCCATCATGAAAATGAGGGATGAGTTTTGCCTTTCCAGGTAAGAGGGAAGAAGTGAGAGAATGCACCAATCGGAGGGTTCGCCGAAAAATTGCCTGAATCCCGATAAATAGCTTTCTGTATAATCCGATTCGCTGAGGAGGTAATGTTTGCTTGTTTGCGCTCCTGTGGTTCCGCTCGACTCAAAAACGCGCACTTCCCGGCCGGGACCCGTAACGACCCGGTGGCTTTTGAAAAAGTTTACCGGCAGGAAAGGGATCCGGTCAACGCTTGTGACGCCGGCCGGATCGCATCCCAATAATTCCAGGTACTCCCTGTACACCGGGTTTCCGGCGGCCTGGAGGTGGAATAGGTGCAGGGCCGCCCGGTCGATAAAATGGGGGTGGGACAGAATCCCCGGCCTGAAGGCCGGGGTTACTGAAGAGGAATCTTCTTCATTGGTGGATAGAGCTTTTGAGTAATGCAAACTACTGATAATTAGCGCCGTAAAAATTACTTGAATGATTAGAAAAAAGTCTTCGACAGACATCAGTAACCCCGGGGTTCAGCCCGGGGCTTTTTGTCCCACCCCCTTACTGATGTCCGCCGGGGAATCCAAACGTTAAAATCCTCTCACCGCCTTGATCCCCGGAAGAACCTGACCCTCAATATACTCAAGGAGGGCGCCGCCGCCGGTGGAGACGTAGGAAACTTTGTCGGCCATGTTAAACTGATTGATGGCTGCCACGGAATCGCCGCCGCCCACCAGGGAGAAGGCACCTTTTGCGGTTGCACGGGCGATGGCTTTGGCAATCTCAACGGTACCCTTCTGGAAGTTGGGCATTTCGAAAACACCCATCGGGCCGTTCCAGAGGATGGTTTTGGAGTTCTCAATAACCCCGGAGAATTTCTTAATCGAGCCTTCAGCGATATCCAGTCCCATCCAGCCATCGGGCACCTGGTCGATCGGTGAGATGGAGGTGGCAGCCTCATTGTCGAATTTATCAGCGTTAACGCCGTCGATGGGGAGATAAAAGTTCACGCCCTTTTCCTTAGCAATGTCCATCACTTTTTTTGCCATTTCTACAAAATCCTCCTCAACCAGTGAGCTGCCGATCTTGCCGCCCATTGCCTTGATAAAGGTGTATGTCATGCCCCCTCCGATGATCAGGTTGTCAACCTTGTCGAGGAGGTTTTCTATGATGGTGATTTTTGTGGAGACCTTGGCGCCGCCCAGGATGGCGGTAAACGGTTTCTTCGGGTCACGCATCACTTTGTCGATGCTGCTGATCTCATTGTCCATGATATATCCGAAGAGGGATTTGCCCGGAAAGAACTGGGCGATAACCGTTGTCGAGGCATGAGCCCGGTGTGCGGTTCCGAATGCGTCGTTCACATACACGTCGGCCAGGCTGGCAAGTTTTTCAGCAAAGGCTGAGTCACCTTTTTCTTCTTCCTTGTAGAACCTGAGGTTTTCGAGCAGCAACACTTCACCGGGTTTCAGCGCTGCAGCAAGGGTTTTGGCTTCTTTACCGATACAATCCGGAGCAAATTTAACATCCACACCCAGCTTGGCTTTCAGGTCGGGAATCAGGTGCTTAAGGCTGTACTTGTCGGCGGGACCCTCTTTCGGCCGCCCGAGGTGCGACATCAGGATCACGGATCCACCCTCTGAGAGGATTTTCTTAATGGTTGGGATAGCTGCCCGGATCCGGGTATCATCGGTAATTTCATAGTTGCTGTTGAGCGGGACGTTAAAATCGACCCGGATAATCGCACGTTTGCCGGCGAAGTTAAAAGTGTTCATTGTTTCCATGTTTCGTAGGATTTTTGCTTCATTGAAAAGTGCCGTAAAGTTAAAAAATGTTGGCTATTTTTGGCTCAATGCAATTCAAGGAAATCCCCGGTCAGCATGAAATAAAAGCCCGGCTCATTCAGTCGGTGAAAACCAACAGGGTAAGCCATGCCCTGCTCCTTTCAGGCACCGTGGGATCGGGCAATTATGCCCTGGCGCTGGCCTTTGCGCAATACCTTCAGTGCCAGAATCCGTCCGACGGGGATTCCTGCGGGGTGTGCCCCTCCTGCCATCAGTCGGCCGGGCTGGTTCACCCCGATATACATTTTGTTTTTCCCGTTGCCCGCACCACCAGCAATCCGGGGGAGCCGGCGAGCGACGACCTGATTGAGGAGTGGCGGAAATTTATCATCGCGGATCCTTTTCCGGTTTTGGAGGAATGGTACGGCGCGATGAAAATCGAAAATAAGCAGGCAGGCATTTTCAAACGCGAGTCGCAGGAGATCCTACGCAAGCTCTCTTTTAAATCCTACCAGGCTGATTATAAAGTTTTGATATTCTGGCTACCTGAAAAAATGAATATCACCGCAGCCAACAAGCTCCTGAAGATTATCGAGGAACCTGCCGACCATACGGTCTTTCTCTTTGTTACCGAATCTCCCGGCGAAATCCTTCCCACCATTCTCTCACGCACCCAGCTCCTTAAAGTGCCCGGCATCGCAAGTGAAGACCTCCTGATCCGGCTTAAGAAGGATTACCCTGATATGGGTTCCGAGGTTGAGGGGATTGCCCGGAAAGCCCAGGGGGACTATGTCACCGCCCGCAATATGATCAGCATGAGTGATGCCGCCAGGGTGAACCGTGACCGGTTTATCCGCTGGATGCGTATTTGTTACACGATGAATGTGACGGACATCATCGCTTGGGTTGACGAGATGTGCGGAATCGGCCGCGAGAGGCAGAAACTTTTTCTAAACTACGGGCTTGAAATGGTCCGTGAAAATTTCATGCTCAATCAGGGACTGCCCGAACTGGCCCTGTTCGATTCCGAAGAGCAGGCCTTTTCATCAAGGTTCAACGCGTTCATTCATCAGGGTAATATTGAAGGGTTGATGAAGGAATTCAGTGACTCGGTTTCCCATATCGGAATGAATGCCAATCCCAAGATCCTTTTCACCGACATGAGCCTGCAGGTAAGCCGCCTTCTCAGGCAGCCGGCTGTTGGCTAACCGGCTGACCGACACCCTTGCATCTTATTGTGCAGTGGAATCATTATCTTTACAGCCATGGATACATTACAGGATTCGATACTGTTCAGGGGTTGTCCCCATTTAGATACAGATACAGAGGGCAAAGCCTGCCCAAATCAGGATGGATGCACCAAACTAAGCGTGTTCGACTGGCTTCGCGATATCCCGCACTCGATATCGGAGGATGACCTGGTGGAAGTGAGGTTCAAGAACACCCGAAAAGGCTACTTTCTCAATGTCAACAGCCTGAATATCAAGCCCGGCGAAATGGTTGCCGTTGAGTCCTCACCGGGGCATGATATCGGAATGGTTTCACTTACCGGCCCGCTGGTGAGGAACCAGCTGCGCAAATACAAGATTGACCCGGCCGAGTATGAGTTCCGGAAAGTATACCGGAAAGCCAAGCCCGCCGATATTGACAAATGGAAGGAAGCGATTGCCCTTGAGCACCATACCATGCTTCGCGCCCGTAAGATTTCCCAGAGCCTCAGGCTCGACATGAAGATTGGAGACGTTGAATATCAGGGAGATAAAACGAAGGCAATTTTCTATTATATCGCGGATGACCGTGTGGACTTCCGTGAACTGATCAAAGTTATGGCGGAGGAGTTCCGCATCCGGATCGAAATGCGCCAGATCGGAGCACGCCAGGAAGCAGGACGTATCGGCGGAATCGGTTCCTGCGGAAGAGAGCTCTGCTGTTCCACCTGGCTTACGAATTTTGTTACGGTAACCACTACTTCGGCCCGTAACCAGGAGCTTTCCTTCAATCCCCAGAAACTGGCCGGACAGTGCGGCAAACTCAAATGCTGCCTGAATTATGAAGTTGGTACCTACCTGGATGCCCAGAAGGACTTCCCGTCGGCCGAGATTATCCTGGAAACCATGGAAGGGAAGGCCTATCATCAGAAAACAGATATTTTTAAGCGGATCATGTGGTATTCGTTCGACTCAGCAGCTCCCACCAATCTCATCCCGGTTCCGGTTGACCGGATCCGCGAGATTATCCGCCAAAACCGCCTCGGTGTTGTGGTAGAAAAACTGATAGAAGGGGATGGCATCAAACTGGTTGAGGAGATCGGCTACATGAATGCCGCAGGCCAGGAGAGCCTCACACGCTTCGATCAGAAAAAACGGCCGGATAACAAGATGCGTTTCAGACCCAAGAAACGGAATAACCAGACTTAGATGAGGCGGACTCCGGGTATCGTTATTATTTTGCTGACGCTGGTCCTGACGGCTTCCTGCGCCAAAAGGAATTTGTATCTCCGGAATGTGCCCGTCGGAAGGGAGGGCTGGCCCGTTGAGCAGATTATGCGTTTTGAGGTGACTGTAACCGATACTTCAAATCCCTATAATATGTATCTGCAGGTCAGGAATGACGGAAGGTACGAGTATTCAAACCTCTGGCTTTTCGTCACAACTCATTCCCCCACCGGGGCCATGATCCGCGATACCCTGGAATGTAAGCTTGCCGATGAACAGGGCCGGTGGCTCGGCCGGGGATCAGGCGGCAGGTACAGTCTTGAAATGCCTTACCGCTATACTATTCGGTTCCCAAATTCCGGTATGTACCTGATCGAGATTGAACATGGTATGCGGACCAGCGTCCTGAATTACATCACGGATCTCGGCATCCGTATCCAAAAATCAAATTAATTTGGCCCGGATCAATAAAATTGAGCGTTTCGATGAGATGCGGACTTTTCCGCATGTGATCGAACCCGATGGCAGGGAGATCCTCACCCGTGACATAGAATTGAAGGGGTGCTGGAATGAAAAGTTTTTTAAAAAAAGGCAGCCTATCGTATTGGAACTAGGCTGTGGCCGGGGGGAATATGCCGTTGAACTTGCCCGCAGGATCCCTGAGAGAAATTATATCGGGATTGATATAAAAGGCGCGCGTATGTGGAAAGGGGCACGCGATGCATTCGACTCCGGCCTCACCAACGTTGGGTTTCTCCGTACCCGCATCGAATTCCTGCACCGGATGTTCGGCCCTGCAGAGGTGGACGAAATTTGGGTGACCTTTCCCGATCCGCAACCCAAAAAACCGAGAAAGAGACTCACTTCTGCGCGATTTCTTAACCTCTATTCCCGAATGCTCAGGCCAGACGGAACCATTCATCTCAAAACCGATAGCCGGATTTTGTATGATTACACGGCAGAGGTTCTGAAAATCAATCATATAAATCCCGATGTTACAACCGATAACCTGTACGCTTCCGGTCTCGCTGATGAAATACTCGCGATCCGGACACACTACGAGTCCGGGTATCTCATGATCGGGAAGCCGATCACATATACACGTTTCAGGCTGGCCGGCGGCATTACCCTGACGGAACCGGCCGACTTAACTTTACCATGATGGATGATCCTGGATTTTTCAGCCTGGTTCACCAGGTAGTCAAGTGCATTCCCCGCGGACGGGTCACCAGCTATGGCGCTATCGCCAGATACCTGGGCTCTCCGCAGGCCGCGCGAACCGTGGGATGGGCACTGAATAAGTCATTTTCCGATGGCCAGTTCATTCCGGCGCACCGGGTGGTTAACCGTAACGGACTCCTTACGGGCCGGCACTATTTTGGCTGGTCGGATACCATGAAAGAACTTCTGGAGTCTGAAGGCATCCGCATAGAGGAGAATCAGATCCTTGATTTTGAAGCCGTTTACTGGGATCCGGTAAAAGAAATGGAAGAGTCCGGATTCTGTTTCGAAGAAGATGCGTAGCTTTGTC